>NZ_CP171148.1:6580000-6880000 GCF_043099725.1 Nostoc sp. C110
CGATTTTCAGTCCTAAATCAGAGATACTTAGGATGTAACTTTGCTTTGTCCAAAACCAAAACAGAGTTAAGATACCCGAAGTTTCCATAACTTTTTATATAGTTGTCGCACTAATTGATCCCATGAACACTGCTGCCGCTGTTACCTTGATGCACCGTACCCTTTTATCAGTCATAGCAGTCCTCAGCCTGCTATCACCTGTGAATGCTCAGGTATCACAGTCACCAGGCACTAATAGCCCACAACCCATTGACCCCAACGATCCTAATAATCTGCGCCCCATAACCCAAAGTAACAGCCTTTTGAGCATTGAAGGTGGCGATCGCTTAGTAAAAGATGCAGAACAAGCTGTTTCTGCTCAAAACTACACTTTAGCTGCTAAAAAGCTACAAGAAGCACGTCAGGTTTATAATCAGCTATCTAATTTTTATCAAGAGTTAAATTCTAGCTTTTCGGGAATTGACAACAGAGTTTCTGATTCTCAGCGTCAAAAAGCTCTATTAACAGCCCAAAAGCGGGATGAAGCCACCTTTCAGCTAGCATTGGTACATCGCGCCCAAAATCAGCCAGAATTAGCTGTGCCGTTGTTGGTTCAAATAATAAAGAGTCAAAACCCGACACGAGATTTAGGCAAGAAAGCTTATAAACAGTTGTTTGAGTTGGGTTTTGTTGATTCTCCCTATCCTAGAGAAGGTGGTACTTCATCTTCCTCATCCCCAAAAAAATAAATTAAATTTTTGTTGCCTCTTTTTCCCATCTCCCTTATCTCCCTAACTTAGTCGCTTGGGAATGCCCCAGTGCTAGGATAGAGCTATCCGCCATTGCCAAAACCTGAGCGTTCTCAAAAATACACCTCAGAGGCGGGTTTATCTACAGCCTTGCCAAAACCTGAAGTTGGCACGGGCATTTACTCCATATCTGTTAATAATAGAAAAGTAAGTTTTTTCAGGAATTGCGATGATTAGTCCGCAGCAGGTTGAGGCAATGATCAAGGCGGAACTGCCAGACGCACAGGTTCAGGTGCAAGACTTGACTGGTGGCGGCGACCACTATCAAGTGACAGTAGTTTCATCGCACTTTGCAGGTAAAGGACTAGTGCAACAGCACCAGTTAGTTTATGGTGCGTTGGGTCAAGCTATGTCAACTGAAGCGATTCACGCCTTGGCGGTAAAAACATACACTCCCGAAGCTTGGCAAGCTACAGCAAGTTCCTAAAGTTAGGAGTATAGGAGTTAGGAGTTATAAAATTTTTAACTCCTGAATCATCATCGTTGAATGCAACATAGGAAATACAAATACCATGACACCAGAAATCAAAGAGAAAATTGATAACTTGCTAGAACAGAACAAAATTCTAGTTTTTATGAAGGGAAACAAGTTAATGCCCCAATGTGGTTTCTCCAACAACGTTGTGCAGATTCTCAATACCTTGGGAGTTCCCTTCGAGACGGTTGATGTTCTCTCAGACTCTGAAATCCGTCAAGGAATTAAAGAATACTCTAACTGGCCAACAATTCCCCAAGTGTATATCAATGGTGAATTTGTTGGCGGTTCTGATATCTTGATTGAACTTTACCAAAAAGGTGAATTACAGCAAAAGGTCGAAGTAGCACTAGCTTCCTAATGTCTCTCTAAGCAAACTAGAGGGAATACGCTCAATTTGCGCTTCTTTATCAAGGCAATGTGCCATTTTTAATGCCCTTGAAAGGAGAGACACTATTTATCTCCCCTTTCAAGGCTTTTTAATAGGTTTTAGTCAACAATCCCCTCAGTCACATTGGCAAAACCAATATAAGGCTGAGGGGATGCGTTTAATCAATACAATATCTCCAAAATCTCACACCACGGCAAAGCATTGACCAATACAGATAATATGCTATAATTATCTGCGGTAATCAACGGTTACTATCAATGACCAAGTAAATGGTACTTAGTAGTAATCGGGTTGTGGCTGTGGTTGCGGCACTGCAAAATTTGACCCATCGTACAAGAAGCGGCTGGCCTCCTCTTCTAGACGATGAATCAGATAAGGTTCAATGACGTTACTTTGTCGCAATGCGGCTAGATATCCATCCAAATACATCCGTATATCATCCGTGCGATAACCGCGATTCCATAACTCGGCGAAGGCGTCGGTGAGTCTTTGGTAATAGCGGATGGTTTGTGTGTCTTGGAGCATAACTGCTGTATTAATCTCTTGGAATGAGAATTGTAAATGATTCACGCTCAAATGTGAAGTGTAATTTTACTTTGACATCAACTCAAAGTCTACACATCTACTTTGGGTAGTACCCTCATAGCAGCTACACGCTACTTTAATCCTATTCCAGAAAACACCGATTCTAGTTATCTGCTCAGTTATTTGTCTGATTTTCATATTCAATGACCCAATTGTATTGGTGTTATATTCCTGCATAAGGGCAGTAATTTTGCTGAGAAATCTACTTTTACTATCAGGTTGAAAAGCTGTTGTATTAACGTTTTGCTGATTGGTTATAGATATTCCCACATTACACCCATAAAAAGCAGAATGTTAAGCTACAAGAATTTTTGATACGTCTAACAACACTGCTGAGAAATTTAATAAAAATTTAATAATATTTCTAATCCCCTATCGGCAAGGCATAAATTAAAGATTTTGCCACGTTTTTTATGAGGAAATGTAAAGCTAATAGCAGTTGAAGTAACAAAGGCTACAAAACCTTAGAGATGGGCTTGTTACTTTGAAAGTCATCAGACGCTAAGGGGTCTTGCCGCCGTGGGTTCGGTTTGTATAGAAATCATTGAGGGGAATCCCCATCTGAGGTCGTTGTTGGGTTGGCACTTGCAACAGCTGGAATACCGTGTGCATCAAGCTGCCAGTATTTATCAAGCAAGGGAAATCTTTTTAAGCCATCAACCAACACTGGTAGTATTGGATGCAGACCTGCCTGATGGTGATGGCATTGAGTTTTGTCGTTGGTTGCATCGTCAGCAGCAGCCTCTAATCTTAATGCTATCTGCTCGTAATACCGAAGGTGATATCGTCGCAGGTTTAAAGGCGGGTGCAGATGATTACCTGAGTAAACCTTTTGGGATGCAAGAATTTTTGGCACGGGTAGAGGCACTGATTCGCCGAAAACGCACACCTACTGCACCAGCTTATTTGGATTATGGCACTTTGCAAATAGATTTAGTCCAGCGCCGTGTCCGCTTCCAGGGGGAGTTTATCGACTTAACGCCCCAAGAATTCAGTTTGTTGTACGTTTTGGCACAAGCTGGAGGAGTACCTCTGAGTAGGTCGGAATTACTGCGTCGTGCTTGGCCTGACGCTATCGATAACCCTCGTACCATTGATACTCACGTTTTATCACTGCGGAAAAAGGTTGAACTTGATCCTCGCCAACCAAACTTGATTCAAACTATCCGCAATGTAGGATACCGTTTTAACATGGAAATTTTGAATACCAATATTTCACAATCACAAACAACAAAGTTAGCTAGAGAGAGATTTAATAATCAACGTTCAACACTTACTAGTAGTCAAGTTTGATAAAGAGTTGGGAATTGGAAATTGGGAAGGTTTGATAACGACTCTTGATTTCTTTCTCCTGACCCGTTCAAAATCCAAAATCTAAAATCCAAAATCGTCTTGAGCTTCTGCTTGAATTAAGGTTTCTCGTAATTCAAGCCAGTCTATCTCAGAGACTGTTTGATTTGCGGATAAATGACCTTGTTTTAGGTGTAATAATCGAGTACAAAACATTTGGGCAAGTTCCAGTTGGTGATTTACCATCAGAATCGTGGTTTGATGAGTTTGACTCAACTGGTTTAAGACTTGCATGAGATGAGAAGCTGTACCAGCATCAAGTGCAGAGGTTGGCTCGTCTAATAATAATATTTTAGGCTGGATGAGTAAGGCACGAGCGATCGCTACTAGTTGTCGTTGTCCAGCAGAAAGTTGTACCTCAGTTCGCCCTAACCATTCATTGGGAATGTGCAGTTGTTCTGTCCAATAACTGACTTGTTGCTGAATTGTCTGTTTGGGCAAACCACGCAAAACTAAAGGATAAGCCAAGGCTTGCCCAACTGTCATCCCTAACAGCTTTGACTCTTGCAATACAAGTACAACCATCTGGCGTAGCTGGATGACAGGAATTTGGCGATATTCTTGATTTTCTAGATAGATTTTGCCACTGGTAGGTTCAATTAGGCGGTTGATGAGGCGTAATAACGAAGTTTTACCAGCGCCTACTGACCCTACAATGGCAATACGTTCGCCCTGAAATATTTCCAAGTCAATATCTCGCAATATGGGATACCCTTGCTGATTGCTTGGAAGTTGGGTTTTCAGCTTTGTAAACAGATTAACTTGCTCTAGCCTGAGTGTTAACTTATTCAATGGGAGTGGGGAGATGGGGAAGCAGGGGAAGCATGGGGAGCAGGGAAGAAGAACTATTGATTGATTCTTGAGCCATGCCCAATGCCCCATGCCCTATGCCAATTTTAAGTTAATTGTGCAGTAGTTAAAGCTGTAGCGATCGCCCAGCCATCGACCAATAGTAACAGCAGCGTGAATCCTAGTAAAATCAGGTACATCCACGGCTGTGCTAAAGGGCGAACATCTGTAGTATCAATGCCTGTCTTTGCTTGGACAATTTGCACAAAACGGGCAAATCCAGCTACACGCATTGGTAGTAAATAAGCTTTCCCATCCTGGCTGAGGAAGTAATAAACTAGCCCTCCTTGACCAGTGGTGCGTGGTTTTAACTCCTTCACCTCTGACCAAGGTAAAAACCAGCCTTTACGAAAAAATCGAGGCACCCAGGCGGGGTAAGTAACCTGAATTCCCTGGTCATCTACCATTACTTGTTCAGTCAATACAGCGTACAAGGCAACTAAACCGATGCTAATCCCTATCCACAAAAATTCTGGAGGTACGGGTGCGGCTGTTACCTGCGATAAAAAAGGTAATGGGACTGTGAGTGCTATGTATAGACTCAGCAGCGTTATCCGAATTAAAGGAGACAGACGAAAAATAGAAACTGAGATATTGGCTGAGTTTGCTGTCACGGCTTAATTACAATGCTTTTCTTCATTGTAGGGTAGGTCTATGTCTTAGCTGGACTGTTGAAATAAGGTATGCCACTTTAACAATTCGTAATTCGTAATTCGTAATTCGTAATTACTAATTCTTTAAGGTAAATACTTTTGCACTACAATCCAGCCAGTAAGAGATACCCAGGCAAATCCTATAAACAGAATAAGATTTACGCCGATATGTAAGGGTCTAGCCCAAGGTCGTCTGGCACTAATTTGCGTAGCACTGAAAGCAGATAGTAAAACTAATGCTACGACTATCAATCCCGCAACTAAGTGTGAGGAATGACCTAAAGAACCAAAGTGCCCTAAAGTGCCAACAATACCGATTGCCAGCAATAGTAGCACTAAGCTTACCATGCTGATGCCCATCGTATAGTGGAGCGATCGCACCCCTTTATTTCCGCCCATAAATGGCGTAGTAATAAAAGGAAATTGCTGCGAAGTTCTCGCTCGAAACATTAAAACGCCGGTGATTGCTAACATCAGATATGCCAGCAGGGACAAACCCATCGACCAGGCCGCTATTTTCCACAACCAAAGAAATGAAGGCAGATTCATAAGAATGATTGTAGATGAGAGTGGGCAGTGGGAAGATCAGGAGATAAGGTGAGAAATTGCAACAAGTCTTTTCCCTTGTCCCCAACTCTCCTTGTTTCCATGTCCCATGCAATACTTTTCGGATAAAGCCAACAATCTCTCTTTTGTCTGGGTAAAGCTTACTGGGTTTGGGGGAAAGGTAAATTTAAACCCTTTCTCTTTCCCCTTTCTCCCTTAACCGAAAAGTATTGATGTCCCATGCCCAATATAAAAAGGGCTGCCGAATTAAGCAACCCTAAAATTGAGTCAAATTGTTTTTTTTTAATGAACAGCTTCTAAAGAGCGACTTGTAAGGGTTTTATACTATCTCCAGTGTTTGTATTAATTTGCTGCACCAATGATTTGGTATTAATAGGGTCTTTTCCAGATAATGAGTCTGTATCAAACTCATTAGTACTGGTTTCTTCGAGCATCAGGCGATCGCACGGAATCTTATCGGATAAAATTGCACTTGCCATCATCCCTGTATGAATCTCCAATTGACCTTTTCGTGGAGCTTCAAAAACTAAACGTTGTCCAGGGAAAACAACCCTTTCAAAGTACCAGTTGGGAATATTGCAGATGCGAGCCACCTGTATTTTGCTCGTGGCATTAATGTAGCAGCAGAGAATTTTTCCCGATTGCTCTGGTGGTAGAGGATCTAATATTTGAGCCATAACTGCTGAGGAGCTTTACGCCACAATTTTACATTACACCAGCCAAGCCTAGCACCCACTGATCCCCAGTTGCTGTAACTGTGAATACCAACTGTGTCTTTGGAGATTATTTCTTCCTAAAGATATATTTTTAGTTATAAAAATTTTGTAATTATTTGTAGCTTTTTCGCAATTATACACTATACACAAAAGTTTTTAAGATTTTTATCCTGGTATCAAAGCTTTAATTCTCTTAGGACAGATAAGACGACGATCCCCTTGCTTTTCGCCTAGCGAGTAAGTGAGTTTTGCCGTTTCATCTATCCCAGGATTAATAGGCTGGGATCATCGCTTAATGAATAAACTCAATGTTATGGTAAAGCTATATGAAAAATATCTTCATAAAGCCTATCTATAAATTCTATGTATGTTTTATGCATAGCAATTTTAGCATTTCCTGCAATTGCTAATATTAGTTTTCTCATTACCAGCAATCAAATGAAATGTCAAGGGCAATTGTGATAATTAAAACCGAATAAAACAAGCACATACTTTAAAACTGGATGTTTTTCTCGCTTTCTCCAAAGATTGGCAAGATGGAAGTCAAAACACAAATGATGGAAAATCGAATTCTTTACGTTCGCCTTCCTTGTAACCCCATCTTTCCTATTGGGGTTGTCTACTTGAGCGATCATGTCCATAAGCAGTTTCCTAATATTGAACAGCGCATCTTCGATTTAGGAACGGTGCCACCTTTAGACTATAATTCTGCTTTGGATCGCTGTATCGATGAATTTAAACCGACACTGCTAGTATTTTCTTGGCGGGATATTCAAATTTATGCCCCAGTTGGTGGACGTGGTGGCAACCCACTGCAAAACGCCTTTGAATTTTATTACGCTAAGAATCCTCTATTAAAATTACGTGGCGGATTGGGCGGTTTACGAATTTTCATCGCTTACTATGTAGAGTTATGGCGAAACCAGGGCTTAATCAAACGCGGCTTAAAGCGTGCCCAAAAATATAATTCTAATGCCCGTGTCGTTGTCGGTGGTGGTGCAGTTAGCGTATTTTACGAACAGTTGGGTAAAAGCTTACCCCAAGGGACAATTATTTCTGTGGGTGAAGGCGAAACCCTGCTGGAAAAACTTTTAAGTGGCAAAGATTTTCGAGATGAACGCTGTTACGTTGCGGGAGAAACCCAACCACGAAAACGGCTGATTCACGAACAACCCACCCCACTAGAAAAAACAGCTTGTAACTACGACTATATCGAAACCATCTGGCCGGAATTTAACTTTTACCTGCAAGAAGAAGACTTTTATATAGGTGTACAAACTAAGCGTGGTTGTCCCCACAACTGTTGTTATTGCGTCTATACGGTTGTCGAAGGCAAACAAGTACGCATCAACCCAGCAGATGAAGTAGTTGCTGAGATCCGCCAATTATACGATCGCGGCATTCGCAACTTTTGGTTTACCGATGCCCAATTCATCCCCGCACGAAAATTTATCGACGATGCCATAGAACTCTTGCAAAAAATCGTCGATTCTGGTATGACAGATATCCACTGGGCAGCATATATCAGAGCCGACAATTTAACACCCGAATTGTGCGAGTTGATGGCAAAAACCGGGATGAATTACTTCGAAATCGGGATTACCAGTGGTTCTCAAGAACTCGTGCGGAAAATGCGGATGGGGTACAATCTGCGAACCGTCTTGCAAAACTGCCGTGACTTAAAAGCAGCTGGTTTCAACGACTTAGTTTCCGTCAACTACTCCTTTAACGTTATTGACGAACGTCCCGAAACCATCCGCCAAACCATCGCCTACCACCGCGAACTAGAACGAATTTTTGGTGCTGATAAAGTTGAACCTGCTATCTTCTTTATTGGACTACAACCCCATACCCATTTGGAAGAATATGCTTTCAAAGAAGGCATCCTCAAGCCAGGGTACGATCCAATGAGTTTGATGCCGTGGACAGCCAAAAAACTCCTTTGGAATCCCGAACCCCTTGGTTCATTCTTCGGCGAAGTCTGCTTGCAAGCTTGGCAACAAAACCCCAACGATTTCGGACGCGAAGTCATGAAAATCTTAGAAGAAAAACTGGGTTGTGCCGACTTAGAAGCAGCACTTTCCGCACCAATAGAAACGAAAGAAAAACAGTTAGCGGGTATATCTTAGAAAACACGAATTCTGATTTTCTCCCCCTCTCTTTCTCTGTGTCCTTAGCGCCTCTGCGGTTATTTTTACCAAATCCCATGTTAGAAGGTTCAATCTTACAAAAGCTAGAAACAGCCCATCGCCATACCACCAGGCCAATTCGATTCGGTGTTTACTACAAAAATACCCTAGTTGCCCTGTGCCACGCTCTAGAAGACCATATCTTAACAGATGACGGTACACCCCTAGTGATCACAGCCTTTCAACAGGGGAAATGGTATCTACAAGAAGCTGAACGATATGCAGACATCGCCCATCGTAGCCGCCAAATTGCCATTATGGCCGCCTCTGAATCTGGCTTTGCTGAACATCCTACCAGCCAGCTACCCAATGTAGACTTAGTAGGATTAGATGCAGGCGATCCAGTTGAACAGGAGTGGCACTTAATTATTTTATCGCCTAAATACACAGCAATGGTAATTTGTCAAGAATTATCAGAAGCTGATTATGGCAGCGCTGGAGTACCGACATCGGACTTAGAGCGCAAATTCTATGGTTTGTGGACATTTGAGCCGGAGTTAGTCCAAGAGACAGCAGAAATAGCGATCGCTCACATCAAAAAATACAATCCAGAACTGGCCCAAAAACTCACAGCCGATAAACAGCAAATTGTCCCGTCAATGGACAGATCCCAAAATTTAGGTGCAGTTGTCTCTCGTGTCGTAGATTACCTCCAAACAGGACAAGATAATTTATCCATCCCCACAGCACCTCAGAAACAAACGCTAGATCGTAACTTGGTTTCTAACGAAATCCAAGCTTTTTTGCGAATGGCGCAACTGATGGACATGGCAGATGTGAACAATCCAATGGCAGCTGCGGAAGTGGTGGTACTTGCTGAAGCGATCGCCCAGCTTTTGGATCTTCCCGCCTGGCAGATTAAAAGATTGCGCTTGGCGGCTTTGTTACATCGCATAGATCCACTACAAAAAGCAGAAAGTGTTCTCACTGGTGGTATATCCACACGCTACCAAGAAGATGCACCCAGTTGTCCTTTAACTTGTCCCTTAGTACCAGGGGCACAAGTATTGCGAACCATGCCAAGATTACGAGCAGTTGCCCAAATTATTACTCACCAAAGCGAGTGGTGGGATGGCACAGGGGAACCAGCAGGTTTAGCTGGAGATGAAATTCCCTTAGAGTCGAGGATTTTGGCACTATTGGCAGACTTTCAGTGGCGAGTCAATGAGCGAAAATCGTCAAATCAAAGCCGGGAACAGATATTTACTCAAGCATTAGATGAGTGCAAACAGCAACAATCTAACCGCTTTGACCCTAAACTTGTAGATACCCTAACTTTATTAGTTATGGGTTTACAACAGGGACTCGACTTACCCATCATGACACCCAAATTCAGCGCCGGCATCTGGATACTTGATTCCCAATGGGATAGCCACAGCAAGATCAGTGAAGAGATTGGTAGTTACTTTACATGAATATTGAAGCCATTAAATTAGGAAAACTCAAACAACTTCCAGGGGCAAATTTAGAAGACGAGGAACTCTCTCGACTAGATTTAAGCCGGATTAATCTTGCTGGTGCTACCCTTGTTGGCACTAATTTTGCCGCTTCCAAACTCGAAGGTGGGCATTTGGAGGGGGCAAATTTGATGGGAGCCAACCTCCAAGAAACTGACTTGCGGGCGAATTTGATGGGAGCAAACCTGATGCAAGCAGATTTAACTGGCGCTGACTTGCGAGGTAGTAATTTGCGTGGTGCTAACTTGATGGGAGCAAGACTCAGTGATGTTTCATTAGTGGGTGCTTTCTTGAGTGGTGCTAATTTGATGAACGTCAACTTACAAGGCGTTGATTTGCGCGGTGCTGATTTGCGCGGTGCAAACCTGACTGGGGCAAATCTCAAAGGTGCAGATTTGAGTCGCGCCGATTTGCAAGGTGCTTTGTTGAGTGAAGCAAACCTGGAAGAAGCTGATTTGCGAGGAGCGAATTTGGCAGGGGCGAATTTAACGGGAGCGAATTTACTCTGTGCAGAGTTAGAAGGTACAAATTTGAGCGGCGTTAATTTGAATAAAGCGTGTGTAGTGGGTACTGTGGTTGAGACGCTTGCGTAAAGATTCTACCAAAAAGCCCAATATCCTTGGCTATTGTTAAAATTTTTGCAGATGAAGCAGGTGAAAATTTGTGAGCCTAAAAGAAGTTATCAGACTAGCAAAGCAGCTTTCAACTGTGGACAAAGTACGTTTGATCCAGCAAATTGCTCCTGATATAGAACGCGAGTTAACAGATAAACTCTCTAACTTTCCCCGACAATCCTTATGGGGACTCTGTGCTGATTTAGGAAACGCACCTTCCACAGAGGAAATTGATGTAGCCCGTAGTGAAGAATGGGCTAGCTTTCCACGGGAGGATATTTGATGCTGCGTGCTGTAGCTGACACCCATGCAGTAATTTGGTACATTTTTGGCGATTCACGATTATCAACAACTGCCCAAAATACTATAGCTCAAATAGCATCTTCTGGAGATCAAGTTGCTTTCTCCTCCATTACCCTAGCCGAAATTGTCTACTTGAGTGAGAAAGGGCGTATTTCTCCACTAACACTTGAACGCCTGCTTACATCTGTTGACACAAGTGATGCTGTACTGCTTGAAGTTCCTTTTAATAGGCACATAGCTGAAGCTGTGCGCTTAGTAAATCGCTCACAAGTACCAGATTTACCTGATCGCATTATTGCTGCTACAGCCTTATATCTGGGAGTACCAGTGATTAGTCGAGATAGCAAAATTCAACTATCTAGTGTTAATACCATTTGGTGACATTTGTACTTGGAATTTATGAGCAGTTAAATCGTTAATATACTTTCGTTGTCTTATTGGGGCATTTTACTACACCGTTTATGTATTCTGGTCGAGAGGGTATACGGCCAAAGCTTTCAATATGTTGACAGACAATACTTATCGTTTTGAGTTGTTTGTCCCCATTAATGGCAACAGCAAAGACTGCTCCAACATACCACCTAAGCTCTAAACCCCACATACCACCACAGTCACCTTGAACGGCATAGCTATAAATAGCATCAATAGTTGTCTTAGAGAGAACGTCAGCATTTATCTCAGTATAGTAACGATAACAAATTTGTGTTCCGAAAATTGGTGGAGAGGAACCATATTTAGTTGCTGGTTCATCAAGAGGTTTAAAAAATGTTTTGTGTTTGGAGAAGTAGCTCTGTTGCTCCTGAATTTTATATATAAGATGCTTTTCTGCTTCTTTCTCAAGTCTTGATATCTTTTCATCCATTGCCTTATTTTCGTCTTCATTATTACACCCAGTAAAAAGGAAGCTTAGTAGAATAATGAGTAATAAAGCTGATACTATTAATATTTTTATTTTCATATATGAAGCGATCGCTCAGTTCGCCCTCGTATCCACAAAGCTAGTACACTCATTAACAACACCCCCATCACTCCTTGTAGGGGATTATTATTCACACCAGTTACCCAATCAGGAACTTGACCAGAATATTTCACTAATTCCCCGACATTAATAATGTAGTAGCCCCAAACTAAACCACCATGCAAACCAATTGGTAAACCCAAGCGTCCCCTTCGCCAACGCTTTCCCCATACCTGCGTTAACCCCAGCAGCACTAAAGCTGGAAATTGTGGCAGTGTATGAATAATTGCTTCCAAGGGTTTAATAAAATGCAATGTAGCAAAGGCAGTTGCATCTGTCCACAGCGCGACACGCGGACTGTAATTTCGTTGTAATTCATCTAGCAACCAGCCTCGGAATAACAATTCCTCAGCAAATCCGATGCCCAAACCAACAAGTAAACCCTCTAAAATAACTTTCAGCAAAAAAACTTTCGGTTGTTGCCACACCAACCAACCCAACAAACTTTCTACCCCAAAAAGTATCAAGATATTAATTATCCCTAAAGCCAAGCCACGCAGTAAATCCACACCGTTTTGCCGCGTGAATTCTAAGCCATAATGCCGCAGAATTTGGGACTGTTGGTAGACATATTTACCCCATAGTCTCAGGAGAAAAATAAATACCGCATATAACAATACCAATGTCAATATACTTTCTAAGTTTGAATCATGCACTAGTAAGTATATTGGTGCAGCCAATGGCAACCATAGCAGCAATAAAGTCAAAATAAAACAACCCAGCCTGATAGGGGCAGGGCGTTCAGCTAAACGGACAAAGTTTTTTTTCATACCAAGTAAGTCACCAATCACTAGTCAATACTCTATATTTCGACAAATGACCAATGACAAATTACCAATGACTATTCGTCAGGTTCAATCGTGCTACTTAAACCGTGACTTATCAATGTTTCGCAATAGAACTCAGCGTGTTCCAGAGCGCAAGTAATGACTAAAGCTAGCCCGTTAGTATGGGCTTCCATCATGATGCTAACTGCCTGGGGTTGGGTAAGGCTTGGTACAGTGGCTATTAGTGACTGCACAACATGCTCCATAGAGTTATAGTCATCGTTATGGAGCAAAACGCGATACCGAGGCGCTAGCTTACGAATTGTGGAAGGCTTTTCAATAGTTTCAACTGACACGGCTCTTTGCTCTTTTCTTGTTGATTCACTACTACAAAGTTTCTGTGTAGCGATCGCTTAACAGTTATTTACCTATTCTATAGTATCTCTGTTCAGATACTATGCTAGAAAAACCGCTCTACTTAGTTTTGCGTAGCTACTTGTGAAGCAGATGTCTGAGACATAGTTGCCGTGAGAGTGCTACCCTAATCTTACAGAAGCTTCCTTAAACCTAGCGCATTTTCATTTTTAAAATTAAGGAAATTGCAAAATAATCCTTGCCCCTGCCCAAACTCCATAATCATGGACATTAGCCTAGATTTTCTTCAACCAGGACAAATTGTGTCTTTAGAGCATGGCGACAGAAATCTGTATGCAGAAGTCATTCAATTTGTAGTTTCCCGCCAGTTGTGCTGGGTGCGTCCTTTACTAATGGTTACTTTGATTCAAGAATCGCCGCTAATTACCGATTTGCGAGATGCGTCTGACTTGCTTTGGCCTGCAAATTTATTTCGACCAGCATTAGACACCGAAGTAATTACCTTCTTGAGTCAAGTTTTAGCAAAAGAACCAAAAACTGAGCCTGACTCAGCCGCCAAGCAGCAACTTAATCAATTTATTCACCAACTATGGTCAGCATATCAATAGGCATAGGGCAAAGGATATGACTAGAAGTTAGTTTATCTGGAGCGCCAAAAGCCATACTGATGATATCAACTCCCTTCGCAACGAGTTCATTCTGCTTGTGGACAATTTCAGCAAACAGAAAGGGAGGAATTTTTTCTCGGCGTTTAGCGAACTACATAGCGATTTACTCCGAATGCACAATAATGTAGAGGGTTATTAGCACGGTTTACGCCATTCTAGTTATTGAAATAATCAACCTCAGAGAAAAATACAAACAATAATATCGCTCTTATTATCCTACCTACCTTTACTAAAACTTGTTTTACTAACTCGGAATTTTGATTACTTCAGTATTCATCAAATTTACTTGATATACCTCTATGCATAAGCAGTTAGGAATAGCCGAAGCTAGGAACCAACTTAATTCTACCAGCATCCATCTCCGACATTAATAATTCCAGAGCTTCATAATCAACGTCAGAAATATAACCAAGTTCTGTCAGTTCTGAGTTGATTTCATTTTCTATCTCAGGAGTTAGCTTTTTAATGTCAAGAGCTTTTTCTACCAATTTACGAATAGCGTACTTAGTTCTCATAAGTAATACATCCAACTGTAATATGATACTAATTATCCCAGAAAAGTCTCAGTATAAAGAGCGATCTAAATCCTAATTTATTTGTGATATAGATCACATTCAATTAGTTAGATAGATAATTTGCTATGACTCTGGCGTATGCCATCAGCAACGCTAAAGTGGGAGATTTAACTTACCGTTAAGACTTGGCTAAATTAGCTTTAGTTATAGACTAAGCAAGTTTTATCAGCATAGTTACTGATTATTTGTTTGCTCTATGGCTGTCTATGTTGATTGTTTTTGAACTGAGATAAAAAAAAAGTATATATAAACACATTTTAACCTGGAATTATAACAATCTTTAAACAGAGATACTAAAGAAATAAAGATTCAGCAAAGAGAGCTAAGACGTATGGTCGATGCAACAGAATAGAGTTTATGTTCAAATAATCCTTAGCGTGACGCTTCAATAATTCTCAATAGGATGTAACTATGCAAGCAGTGCTCAACTATCCCAAAATTGCAGTCATTCGCCCACAAGGGTATTTGAATGCTACAAACGCCTTGGAATTTGAACGAGATATGACCACAGCGTTGGTACAAAATGATATTTCCATCTTGGTAGTAGACCTCGCAGCAGTAGAATCCTTAGATAGCGCGGGGTTAATGGCATTGTTATCTACACACAAGTTAGCTCTGAGTTTAGAAAGGGGTTTGCGACTTTGTGCTGTAGCTCCGTCAATTAGAATTATTTTTGAACTAACGCAACTCGACAGCGTATTTGAAATATTGGATGGTGAAATTGAGTTAGCTGCAACATAATTTATAACTTTATGTATGTAAAAGCACAAAAGTTCGGTTAAAAAGTGGAGTTTATGTAAAGGAGTTATAAGTTACAACGAGAAACTATGTTAGGAGACCTAATTCAATGCTAATGTTGGGCTTGGGTAGCTGTAATTAAGGTAGCTAGAAGATAGCACAGTGGCTGTTGCAGTTGAGAAATTAATAACATCGGATATTTTAAAACCAGGGCGTTACCTTGGTAATGAGCGTTTAGCAGTACATAAAGCTTGGGATAAGACAGCAATACACTGGGTCTTAACCTACCCGGAAGTATATGAAGTCGGTGCATCTAATTTAGGGCACATTATCCTATACAACATCTTGAATGCCCAACCGCGTCAATTGTGCGATCGCGCCTACCTCCCAGGAAAAGACCTGGCAGCCAAACTACGCGAAACTAATACGCCATTGTTTGCGGTAGAGTCAAAGCGATCGCTCACAGACTTCGACATCTTAGGTTTTAGCCTCAGTTACGAACTGGGTGCAACTAACATCCTAGAAATGTTGGATCTGGCTGGAATTCCATTGACGTGGAGAGAACGGCAACAAGCAGGGGGAGAATTTACTAACCTCCAATCTCAGTTTCCGTTAATTTTTGCTGGTGGGCAAACAGCAACATCGAATCCTGAGCCTTACGCTGACTTTTTCGACTTTATCGCCCTTGGGGATGGAGAGGAACTGCTCCCAGAAATTGGTTTAGTGTTGGAAGAAGGCAAACAAGCAGGATTGAGTCGGGAAGATATATTACTGGATTTGGCACAGATACCAGGCGTATATGTCCCTCAGTTTTACGACATGGCAGAAGATGGCTCAGTTCATCCTCGTCGCTCTGACGTACCAAAACGAATTCTGCGACGTGTGGCAACCCCCATACCAGCATATTCCATTGGGCTAGTTCCTTATGTAGAAACGGTGCATGACCGTTTGACAATTGAGATTCGGCGTGGTTGCACTCGTGGCTGTCGCTTCTGTCAACCAGGAATGCTGACTCGGCCAGCACGGGATGTAGAACCCGATAAGGTTGTAGAAGCAATTGAACAGGGAATGCGGGCAACTGGTTACAATGAGTTTTCTCTCCTATCTCTGAGTTGTTCTGATTATTTGTCCCTACCAGCAGTGGGGATGGAAATCAAAAATCGCTTAAAAAATGAAAATATTTCTCTGACTCTACCAAGCCAACGGGTAGACAGATTTGATGAGAATATTGCCAATATCCTTGGAGGTACACGGCAAGGTGGACTAACTTTTGCTCCAGAAGCTGGAACTCAGCGGATGCGAGACATCGTAAATAAAGGTTTGACGAATGAAGAATTGTTGCGGGGAGTAAAAACCGCTTGGGAGCAAGGCTGGGATAAAATCAAGTTGTATTTTATGATTGGCTTGCCAGGTGAGACGGATGTTGATGTTTTGGGCATTGCGGAAACAGTCAGCTGGCTACAGCGAGAATGCCGAGGCAGAGGTAGAAAACCCCTGAACTTTAACCTGACAATTTCTAACTTTACGCCCAAGCCCCATACACCATTCCAGTGGCACTCAGTTTCTACCACTGAATTTAAGCGCAAACAAAACCTGTTGCGGCAAGAATTCCGCCGAATGAAGGGAATGAAGGTAAATTTTACCGATGTCCGCATTTCGGCAATGGAAGATTTTGTGGGACGAGGCGATCGCAATCTGAGCAAAGTAGTCCGCCGCGCCTGGGAATTGGGTGCAGGGATGGATTCCTGGTATGAAAATTTAGATCAGGCTTTTAGCGCTTGGGGAGATGCGATCGCCGGGGCCGATCTAGATTGGAAATACCGCCAAGTAGAAAATGGCGAATGGAATTTGTTTCACGCACAAGATCAAAACAAATCGCCAAATGCGGAAAATGCCCAATTCCTCAGTCCTCACTCCCTAGATACTCCCCTACCTTGGGATCATATTGATACCGGGATTGATAAAAACTGGCTCAAAGAAGACTTACAACGCGCCTTAGCAGCCGCAATTGTACCCGACTGCTCTTTTGAAGGTTGTTCTCACTGTGGCGTATGTGGAACCGATTTTGGCCATAACGTCGTGATTGAATCACCTGTTATCCCACAATTCGCTGGCGATTTTGTTCCCAACACAACCAAGGCACAACGACTCCGAGTTTGGTTTGGAAAACAGGGTAATATGGCTTTGGTAAGCCACCTAGATTTAATCCGTCTGTTTGACCGAGTTGTGCGGCGAGCAGGCTTGCCTATTGCTTTCACTGGTGGGTTTCATCCAATGCCACGAATTTCTGTAGCAACCGCTTTGGCTCTAGGTGCTACTAGTAGCGGTGAAATTGCGGATTTTGAGTTAACTGTACCAGTGGATATCGAGACTTTTCGAGAAGAATTGGTTCGGGAAATGCCCACAGACATACCTATATATAATGTGGAGCAGATAGATTTAAAAACTCCAGCAGCTACTCAACTGCTAGAAACCGCAGAATATTTAATTACCGTAGCAGCACTTGAAGAAACAACACCTATACAATGGCAAAACTGGATTGATACCATCAAAGCAAAGGATGAGCTTTGGTACGAGCATACAACAAAGTCAGGCAAGAGCCAGTTAATAAATCTGCGCGATCGCTTATTTGAACTGGAATTAGTAGAAACTCACAAAGGCATTGCAGAATCTATATCTGTTATCCGTTATGTAGGTAGCTATCGCCAAGATGGTTTTCTATTGCGTCCTGAACAAATCCTGTTTATGCTAGGGATAGTGGGTAGTGGAGAATTTCAACTCCTGCACATCCACCGCAATCGGCTAATTTTAGCGGTATAATCCCTGTAGGGCAGCTTGCTAGTAGTTGTCCTAACATGGCACATCGTCGGAATTGATTTTTAGCAAGGTTGCGTTAGAATGGGGTGAAGAGAATTTTTCTGGCGCTGCATTGAATTAGCTGGTTCACTACCCTGGTGTTCAGGGGGCGAAAGCAAAGATATTAGAGTGCAACTTCTAGGATTTTATCCCAGACAAACTGAGGCAGATTAAAGAACACACTCTCTCTTTATAGCTAACTTGTGAATCAGTAACTAACAGCAGGCTCGGTTAGCTTCTCTAAATCCATACTTTTCCAACAACTGCTGAATCTCTAATCCACAGTATTGTCCAAGAGCTAGTGCGTTACTCTTCTAGAGTTGTGTGCCCTTGGTGTTACCGTAGGGTAAACAACTGCTGTAGGTTAAGCCGATTTGCAGACGTTCACCAGACGCGCAAAGCGCGGCTTAAAAGTAGGGTAGCAGCTGGCGTTGCTGAGTATAACCCTAAGAATAAATCCAGGGAATGGAAAATAGAAATAGTTTCTTTTTCTTAACGACTTCAGTAGGTTACTCTCAAAAAAGCTTCCTGAGTTAAAAACTCACTCAGGATTCAGAACTTTCAACTCAGAACTCTCTTCATTGAGAGTATTGCATTGCAAATCAACCATAGATGGTTGATTTAATTGCTTAAACATGCAGCCGTTCTGGAATAATCCGCCGTGAAAACGCTCTTAAGAGCGCCAATAGCTATTTAACTTAGAACATCAGGTTTGCGATTTTTATCATCAGTAGCGCCTTTTGAGGGTTGCAAGGGCAACAAAGGTATAACAAACCTCCAGACCTATTGGTGCTGCCAATTTTTGAGGAAATTGAATGCCAAAACAAATTATCATCGCGGAGCAGCACCAAATTGCTGCTGTCTTTTCCGAAGATCAAATACAGGAACTCGTTGTTGCTACCGGTCATCATCAAATAGGTGATATCTACTTAGGAGTAGTAGAAAACGTATTACCTGGGATAGATGCGGCTTTTGTGAATATTGGCGACCCAGAGCGCAACGGTTTTATTCATGTCACCGACTTGGGGCCATTGAAGCTAAAGCGTACCGCAGCAGCCATTACAGAACTATTAGCACCACAGCAGAAAGTTTTGGTGCAAGTAATGAAAGAGCCAACGGGAACAAAAGGGCCCAGGCTCACGGGTAATATCACCTTACCCGGACGCTACGTAGTACTAATGCCTTATGGTAGGGGCGTAAATTTATCCCGACGAATTAAAAGTGAAAGTGAGCGCAACCGCTTACGGGCACTAGCGATTTTGGTAAAACCGGCGGGAATGGGTTTGCTCGTGCGTACAGAAGCCGAAGGCAAACCAGAAGAAGCGATTATGGAAGATTTGGAGTTGCTGCAAAAGCAATGGGAGGCGATTCAGCAGGAAGCGCATTCTACCCGTGCCCCAGCACTGCTCAACCGAGACGATGATTTTATCCAGCGCGTATTGCGGGATATGTACGGCGCGGATGTCAATCGGATTGTCGTAGATTCCAGTACTGGTTTGAAGCGCGTGAAGCAGTACTTACAGAATTGGAGTGGCGGTCAAACACCGCAAGGATTGTTGATTGACCATCACCGCGATCGCTCCCCAATTTTAGAGTACTTCCGCATCAGTGCTGCGATTCGAGAAGCCCTGAAACCAAGAGTAGACCTACCTTCTGGCGGTTACATCATCATCGAGCCAACGGAGGCATTAACCGTAATCGATGTTAACTCAGGTTCCTTCACGCGATCGGCGACAGCCAGAGAAACAGTTTTATGGACAAACTGTGAAGCTGCAACAGAAATTGCTCGCCAGTTGCGTCTGCGGAATATTGCCGGAGTGATTGTCGTTGATTTCATTGATATGGAATCCCGACGTGACCAACTGCAAGTTCTCGAACACTTTAATAAAGGACTCAAAGCAGACAAAGCTCGTCCCCAGATTGCTCAACTTACGGAACTGGGTTTAGTAGAACTGACCCGCAAACGTCAGGGTCAAAATATTTACGAATTGTTTGGTGAAACTTGTCCCACCTGTGGCGGTTTAGGGCATACTGTGCGTCTGCCTGGAGAACTTGAAAATCGATTACCAATACCAGCAGAAACACCAGAACGTGAGCGTTTTGTATCCCTACCTCACCGAGAACCACGTCAGCCATCTGCCCGCGTCCCGGAACCACGAGAAACTTATGATGGGTTTGGGGAAGCATTTGACGGCGACTCGGAATCGACTAACCTAAATTTGATTAATCATCCTAGTTATCAAGAACTGAATGATAATAAGCGTCGTACCCGCACTCGCCGCAGTCGAATTGGCATCAATGGCTTAAACGGGAAAGATGAATCTCGGGTTATTGCCAATCCATTAGCTTTTGTCAATGAGCCAGATTTAGACCTTGATGTAGAACCAGAATTAGGAGTTACACCAGAAATTCCCTCACCCACCCTTGGTAAACCAGGTTGGAATGAAAGAGTAGAGCGCACTGTAGAGCGCGCTAAAGTTATCAAGGCAGAACCAGTTAAACCAGTGGTAGAACCACCGGAGATTAGAACTGTAGAAATGAGTCTCCAGGAACAGGATATGTTTGCCTTGATGGGAATATCTCCCTTGGTGAAGTTAGAGCAAGAGGTTAAAAATACCAAATCTGTGATTATTAACGTGATTCAGCCTGGTCAAGTGCGAACGGCTCCAACTGAATCCATCTCAGAATCACCTATTGCCCAAAAAGTAATACCGGAAGTAGTTGCAACCAAGTCACCAATACCAAAAGTTATTGAGCCAGAACAAAAATCTTTGATAGAAGAGACAGCTGAACCAGCTGAGTTGACTGCCAATCCTTCGGAAAGCTTGCCTGCAAAAGCCTCCGTCAAAGCGATCGCAGATGAAAATGATTCAAGCAGCGCCGCCAATGCGATCGCAGATGAAAGTGATGCAAACAGCGCCGCCACTGCTAGCCGCCGTCGCCGCCGTCGTTCCTCAGCGATCGAGGATAATTAATTTGCTTTATGGTAGAAACATCACCAACGCTCTTGGAACAATCCAATTGGCTGGAGTTTTCTACCTTGTCAGGGATTCCAGGATTGGTTGCAGGTGTGGATGAAGTAGGGCGAGGCGCTCTATTTGGCCCGGTGGTGGCGGCAGCAGTGATCCTACCAGATCATGCTTTGCCAATACTGATGGCAGCTAAAATTAAAGACAGTAAAAAGTTGTCTAGTTCTCGGAGAACTCAGCTAGCACAGCAAATTTGTGGGCTGGCTATAGACTGGAAAATTGGGTTTGCTTCTACTGCCGAAATTGACAAGATAAATATTTTGCAAGCGACACTATTAGCAATGAAGCGGGCTGTACTGAAGTTAAAGGTACAGCCTGCACTCTGCTTGGTTGATGGCAATCAGTCAATCAAAGACTTGCTATTGCCACAACAAACAATAGTTAAGGGAGATGAGCGATCGCTCGCTATTGCCTCTGCTAGTATTGTTGCCAAGGTTTGGCGTGATGATTTGGTACTGCGTCTAGCATTGAAATACCCTATGTACAACCTAGAGCGTAACAAGGGCTATGGTAGTCAACGTCATTTGCTGGCTCTGCAACAATATGGGCCATCGCCCCTACATCGTCAGTCTTTTCGTCCTTGCCAAATCAAAGTACTGAACGCTGAGTGATTAAATGATTACTCAGCATTCAAGATTGGCAATTCGGTATTGTCACTGTCAAGTCTTCTATCTTTAGTTTGTGATATCACCCAGTAGCGATAATCAGTCAAAAGTTGATTTAATAACCTTTGCTTAACCGACAACAGCACGCTTTTGAGCAAACCATTACCAGTAGCTTCTAAAATTGGCTTAGGAGTAAAGGAAAATGGCGGTGGTAAATCCACCAGCACTTCTAAATCAGCCCTTCCTTGCAGACGAGTGCCAGTGCTAAACTCTTTGGGAGACAAATGCCCTTTTAAATTAAGGGCAAAGCGCTGGTTAATATACTCGAAACCCAGGATTTCACAGCCTAGCGATCGCAAATAAATTATTCCATTTGATTCTGCCCAAACTCTCATGTCTACAGTCGGTTGAATGCTTAATGACATAAAAGTGAGCGGACGCATTTTCAAGCGAAATACTTCCTCAGAAAGCTGCTGAGTTCGGGTGTTGTCAGCCAAAGCCTTAACCAGACGTTGAGGCTGACGCAAGTAGTGCTGAATGTGAATAGGCTGCTCTGGAACAGCGATTTCAACCGATTGGGAGGCAGTAAACCGGGTAGCCATGAGCGGATAAAAATATCTGTCTCTTAATTTTAATATTTTTTAACAACTTAAATTTGATTATTAGAAAAGTACAAAATTATCGTTGCTTATCAGCTATACAGCATTAGCAAAAATTTGGTACGCTCATTACTATCTTTAGTTCAAGAAATATAGATTAGGATTAGCCCTTTCAAGGTGGGTAAAAATTTTGGTCAATAAATTCCTCTTTAAACTCTGGACTCTGTGCCATCTGCGTCGCTCTGGTTAAAAAAAATACTTTCCAACCGCAGAGGCACAGAGAGCGCTGAGAAAAAATAAGAGATTTTACGAGTTACCTTGAAAGGGCTAAAATTAGGATTTAACTCTTGACACAAAGTAAAGAATGTGAATTTTTTTTTGGTGAAAAACTAACATAATTGCTCTGAAGATTTCAGAGCAATTTCGCCAAAAAAACTGCCAGAAAATCTATCTGGTAGAAGGCTAGTTTTCATAATTTGTTTTCCTAAATACATATTTAGGACTATTCGTTTAGTGGGTAAATTTTATAAATAACAGTTTTTACTAATAGTAAATATTGAAGATATTTGCCGAATCCAAAATATCATAATCTCTGTTTACACATTAAACTCACAACTCAAGGCTAAAGGCATGACTCTATCGATCGCACATTTAGGGCCTCCCGGCACTTACGCAGAACAAGCAGCTGTTCTGTATGTCAACTGGTTGACTAAAAGTACGGGAGATAAAGCTACCTTATCTCCCTATCCCACCATCTCACAGTCACTGCACGCCGTTGTTGATGGTCAAGCTCACCTGGCTGTTGTGCCAGTGGAAAATTCTATTGAAGGGAGTGTTACTACAACATTGGATACACTCTGGCAGTTAGACAGTTTGCGAATTCAGTTGGCTTTGGTATTACCCATTGTCCATACCTTAATTTCCTGCGCCTCTGGTTTAGATAAGATTAAAACTGTTTACTCTCACCCGCAAGCTTTGGCACAATGTCAGGGATGGTTAGAGCGATTTCTCCCGACTGTACAGATTATTCCCAGCAATTCTACAACTGAAGCACTACAGCGATTGGAGCAAGAGACAACAACAGCAGCGATCGCTTCTAGTAGAGCCGCTCAACTCTACAACCTGCCGATACTTGCCACTGGTATTAACGACTATCCAGAAAACTGTACTCGTTTTTGGGTAGTAAGTCAGGGTGAAGCAGATGCTGGATACCAGACATCAAAAGTGCCTACTCCTACTAGTCACACATCGCTAGCTTTTAGTATGCCTGCTAACACACCCGGAGCATTAGTCAAACCTTTGCAAATCTTTGCTCAACTAGGAATTAACCTCAGTCGGATTGAATCTCGTCCGACGAAGCGATCGCTAGGCGAATATTTGTTTTTCATGGATTTAGAAGCAGATGTCAAGGAAGCACAAATGCAATCTGCTTTAGCAGAATTAACTATTCACACAGAGATTTTAAAAATTATTGGCGCTTACAATGTTTTGCCGATCGGCGCTTTTACTTGAGAAGTTAGGAGTTATCAGTTAGGGAATATAAAATAAGTTGTCGATCTTGTATTTTTTGCTATTTTTCCTAACTCCTAAACTCCTCACTCCTCACTTTTCATTAAAGGTGTCTTTGAGAACAGCACGAGCTGCCAAATGATTACGAGTAGAAGTTAAAATTTCTGCTTCTCGCTCTAGACGAGTTGCAGTATCTTGCATTTCTAGCAATAACTGTTGCTCTGCGGCGACACCGTAAAGATTACTGGCTACCCAATAAGATAGTTCTGTTGGTAGATCGGGCAAATCTTCTGGCAATTCGATATTTTGTTCGGTTAATTTACCTGATAGACGCACAACATCTCGCAGTAGTTGTTCTACCTCAGTTGACAAAGGATGTAAATCTTTAGTTGGTGGTTGGTCTTCAATCCACTCAACTAAGCCAACGCGATATGGCTTTTCACGAACATACTCTAATACACGAAATCTTTGCTGCCCTAATGTCAACATCTTTATTCGATCATCTGGCAGCCGTTGGTGATGAACAATTTCTGCACAACAACCAGTGTTTGCAATTGTACCTTTGACTGGATCGAACATCAAAACACCGAATCTGCGATCGCTCTCCAAAATCGTGTTCATCATGATTCGGTAGCGAAATTCAAAGATGTGTAAAGGTAATGGTCTAGTAGGAAACAGAACTACTTCGGGTAACGGGAACAGAGGTAGTTCACGAACTGCAATTTTAGAAGATGATGTCATTGTTACCTTGGTATAAACTTAATCTTTAAAATTTCTTTTTCTCTGCTTTTCCCGTATTTTGTCTATATTCTATCATTTGTTTCCTAGCTAAATAAAAGCCCTGAGATATATTTCTTCAGGGCTATGTAAAAATTCATACTAATGTCATTTCTCTTTTGTCCTTTGCTAATGACAAATGACCAATGACTAATGACTAAATTAAAGTTTGACTTCAATATCCACACCCGATGGTAGATCCAATTTCATCAGGGCATCTATAGTCTTAGAAGAGGGCTGGTAAATGTCAATAATCCGGCGATGGGTACGGGTTTCAAAGTGTTCTCGTGAATCTTTATCTACGTGAGGCGATCGCAGCACACAATAGATCCGGCGTTTTGTTGGTAAAGGAATTGGGCCTATGGCTGTAGCGTTGGTGCGGTTAGCTGTATCTACAATCTTCTCGCAAGATGTATCTAATAAGCGTCGGTCAAAAGCCTGTAAGCGAATTCTAATTTTCTGCTGCTGTAGAGTTGCCATCTTTAATTTTCCAGGTTCTGCGTAATTAGGGGATTATTTACAGGTTAAAGGTTACAGGGTAAAGGTTACAGAAAACTATTACTTGTCCCCTGTAACCTATTACCTTATTTATAGAGGGAAGAGAAAGGAGCAGAGATGAATCATACCATCTCTGCTCCTTTGTTATGAGCAAAAAGGTGCTACTTGATGATTTTGGAGACGACACCAGCACCGATGGTACGTCCACCTTCGCGGATAGCGAAGCGCATTCCTTGTTCAATAGCGATCGCGTTAATCAATTCAACTGTCATCTTGATGCGATCGCCTGGCATCACCATTTCTACTTCTTTGCCTTCATCTGAGGTGTAGGCTTTGATGGTACCAGTTACATCAGTTGTCCGCACGTAGAACTGTGGACGGTAGCCAGCGAAAAATGGAGTCTTACGACCACCTTCTTTTTCTGTTAAGACATACACCTCACCTTCAAATTCATTGTGAGGTTTAATCGAACCAGGTTTGGCGATGACCATACCCCGTTCAATATCAGCCTTCTGGATACCCCGGAGTAGTACGCCAGCGTTATCCCCAGCCATACCTTGGTCGAGACTCTTCTTGAACATCTCAATCCCAGTTACGGTAGTGGCGCGAGTATCTCTGATACCCACTAGTTCAACGTTATCGCCAACTTTGACTACACCCCGCTCAATCCGACCGGTGGCGACAGTACCACGACCTGTAATTGAGAACACGTCTTCTACAGCCATCAGGAAGGGTTTATCAACATCCCGCTCAGGAGTGGGGATGTAAGAATCTACAGCATCCATCAATTCGTAGATTTTGTCTACCCAAGGATTTTCACCGCGTTGGGTCTTAGGATTTTTGGTCATTGCTTCTAGAGCTTGCAGACCAGATCCTTTGATAATGGGGATGTCGTCACCAGGGAAATCGTAGCTGGAAAGCAGTTCTCTCAGTTCTAGTTCTACTAGTTCCAAGAGTTCTGGGTCATCCATCAAATCTTCTTTGTTCAAGAAGACAACTAGACTGGGAACGCCTACCTGTTTTGCTAACAGGATGTGTTCGCGGGTTTGGGGCATAGGGCCATCGGTAGCAGCAACTACGAGGATACCTCCGTCCATTTGGGCAGCACCGGTGATCATGTTCTTCACATAGTCAGCGTGTCCTGGACAGTCTACGTGAGCATAGTGCCGACTTGCAGTCTCATACTCTACGTGAGCGGTATTAATGGTAATACCCCGTGCCTTTTCTTCTGGGGCATTATCAATTTGGTCGTAGCCCTTAGCTACAGCCTGACCCATAGCTGCCAAGGTCATGGTAATGGCTGCTGTCAAGGTAGTTTTACCGTGGTCAACGTGGCCAACTGTACCGATATTGATGTGGGGCTTGTTTCTTTCAAACTTTGCGCGTGCCATGAATGCTCATTTCCTTATTTTAACTAAGCGTTCCCTTTGCTTTTTGCAATGATAGTTTCAGCTACGCTGCGAGGCACCTCTTCGTAGTGGCTGAACTCCATCGTGAAGGTACCCCGACCTTGCGTTTTTGACCGGATATCAGTGGCGTAGCCAAACATACTCGCCAGTGGAACTTTGGATGTTACCTTAGCGAGTCCCTTTTCGGTGCTTTGGCTTTCAATCTGCCCTCGGCGGGTGTTGAGGTCGCCAATCACGTTCCCCATATAGTCTTCAGGAACTTCAACTTCAACTTTCATCATAGGTTCTAAGATGACAGGTGAAGCTTTCAGCACAGCCTCTTTCATCGCCATTGAGCCAGCGATTTTGAAAGCCATTTCTGAAGAGTCTACATCATGGTATGACCCATCAATTAGTGTCGCTTTAACGTCAATCAAAGGATATCCAGCTAGAACACCGGATTCACAGCTTTCTTTCATCCCTTGTTCTGCGGGGCCAACGTACTCTTTAGGTACTGTACCGCCAGCAATTTTGGAAACGAATTCAAAGCCAGTACCGGGTTCTCCAGGCTCCAAATTGATCACAACGTGACCATATTGACCTTTACCACCACTTTGGCGGATGAATTTGCCCTCAACTTTGTTCACAGCTTTCCGAATTGTTTCTCGGTAAGCTACTTGTGGCGCACCTACATTCGCTTCCACCTTGAATTCTCGTAACATCCGGTCTACTAGAATTTCTAGGTGTAGCTCTCCCATTCCTGCGATCACGGTCTGATTTGTTTCGGGATCGACGCGAACACGGAAGGTGGGGTCTTCTTCTGAGAGAGATTGCAGAGCTTTGGACAATTTGTCCATATCGTTCTTGGTTTTGGGTTCAACCGCCACCGAGATCACAGGCTCAGGAATGAATAGGGATTCCAGAATTACTGGCGATCCATCATCACAGAGCGTGTCACCTGTTAAGGTGTCTTTCAAACCCAGAGCTGCTCCCAAATCACCTGCTCGCAGTTCATCGACATCTTGCCGATCGTCTGCCTTCATGAGGACTAAGCGGGAAATCCGTTCTTTTTTATTCTTACTAGCGTTGAGAACGTAGCTGCCCTTTTTTAGGACACCAGAATAAACGCGAACAAATGTCAGGCGACCGTAAGGGTCAGCCATAATCTTGAATGCCAGAGCTGCTAAGGGTTCGTTGTCATCAGCCCGCCGCTCAATAGTATCGCCATTGGGCAGTAAGCCTTGAATTGGCGGTACTTCACTTGGCGCTGGCAGGTAATCTACAACGGCATCCAGCATCAACTGCACGCCTTTGTTTTTGAATGCTGAACCGCAAAGTACTGGTACAATTGTCCCCGCAATTGTGCCTTTACGCAGAGCAGTCCTAATTTCCTGTTCTGTAAGTTCTTCGCCCTCGAAGTACTTAGCCATCAGAGCATCATCGGTTTCTGCCGCAGCTTCTATGAGCTTAGTGCGGAATTCGTCTACCTGCGCTTGCAATTCTTCCGGGATATCGGTTTCCTGGATATCGGTTCCTTGGTCGTTGGCGTAAATATACGCGCGTTGCCGTACTAGGTCAACGATACCTTGGAAGTCATTTTCACTACCAATTGGTAGTTGAATGGCGATCGCATTTGCCCGCAGGCGATCGCGGATTTGCTCGTGAACTTTATAAAAGTTCGCTCCGGTGCGATCCATCTTGTTGATAAAGGCTATCCGAGGAACTTTGTAGCGTTCTGCTTGTCGCCACACTGTCTCAGACTGCGGTTGCACGCCGCCCACAGAACAAAATACTGCGATTACACCATCCAACACGCGCATGGAACGCTCAACTTCAATTGTGAAGTCTACGTGACCTGGAGTATCGATAATGTTAATTTGATGATCTTTCCAACTGGTACTAATAGCAGCAGCAGTAATGGTAATTCCCCGTTCCCGCTCTTGCTCCATCCAGTCTGTGACGGCAGTTCCTTCATGAACTTCGCCAATTTTATGAATTATCCCAGAGTAAAATAATATTCTCTCTGTTGTTGTTGTTTTGCCCGCATCTATATGCGCCGCAATACCAATGTTGCGTACTTTCTCTAGCGGGATCGTGCGTGCCACAGCTACCTCCTATAGTTTTTGCCTCATGATATCTTGTATATTACTCTTTGTTAAGATTCTATACTTTTACGGAAAACCGTCTTCTTTTTGTAAATCCACGATATACCGCTTCGGCAAGGCGATATATCGCTTTTCTACCTAATAACGATAGTGGGCAAATGCTTTGTTAGCTTCCGCCATCCGGTGCGTTTCTTCGCGTTTCCGAATCGCATTGCCAGTTTCGTTAGCAGCATCCATTAACTCATTTGCCAATTTGCTTGCCATTGTCCGGCCTGGTCTAGACCGGGAATATTGCACTAACCAACGCAGTGCTAAGGTAGTGCCCCGTTCTGAACGCACTTCCATTGGTACTTGGTAGGTTGCTCCACCTACTCGTCTAGCTTTCACCTCTACTAAAG
Organism: Nostoc sp. C110; assembly: GCF_043099725.1. Taxonomy (GTDB): domain Bacteria; phylum Cyanobacteriota; class Cyanobacteriia; order Cyanobacteriales; family Nostocaceae; genus Nostoc; species Nostoc muscorum_A. Next base: position 6,608,843 of record NZ_CP171148.1, read on the forward strand.
GTGTGGCATTTCGCACTGCTCTTTCAAAGGTTTCTAAAGCACCATTTCCAGTGCGTTCCTCAATAGTTTTCAATGCTTCATAAACAATTCGTGCGGCAAGTGATTTCTTGCCATGACGCATGATCCGCCTGATAATCATGCTCACAAGGCGACTGTTATATACAGAGTCAGACGGAACTGGGCGCCTTTGAATAACACCACGACGAGACATACTTCACCTTTAATTCGGAATTGGCAACGAAATTATATGCTATCAGACACCGGAAACTAAAAGCTGTGGAACCCAACCCTCAGACTTTTTCAATTTTGTTTTCGACTGTTGCAGCAAGGCTGACCTATTGACTGCCAATTTTGGATTAGAGTTTTTGGTAGACGTTCCGACCACAAGGATTGGAAAAAATCAAAAGTCTGTAAGCCTCATCCCCTTGTGGGTTCGACCAATCCAAAATTGCAAATCTAAAATCTAAAATTCATTGACTTGCTACCTGCAATTAAATACTTAAGGTGACAAGATTCTAAACCTTAATGTCCAGATTAGAATTCTGCTGTGGGTTACAGCATTCTCCTCAGAACTTCTACACTTGCTCGCTTAGTGTAGGTGTAGCTTGCTTGATTTTTTTTTAACAGACTGAGCAGCTTTCATAACTGCTCTTAGAACACATACCCTGATAGTTTTTTGTCCTTGGGCGCTTCGTAAGATAGACGATTAACCGTGTTGGGTGCGATTAATCGCCTAATCCTATTTTTTCGCTTCTTTCGGACGCTTGGTTCCATACTTGGAACGCCCTTGTTTACGGTCTTTAACTCCGGCTGTATCTAGGGTGCCACGGATAATGTGGTATCTCACGCCTGGTAGATCCTTAACCCGACCACCACGAATCATCACAACTGAGTGTTCTTGTAAGTTGTGACCAATACCTGGAATGTAAGCTGTAACTTCAAATCCAGATGTCAGTCTGACTCTTGCTACTTTGCGTAGAGCTGAGTTAGGCTTCTTGGGTGTGGTCGTGTATACTCTGGTACAAACTCCCCGACGTTGAGGGCATTGTTTCAGAGCCGGGGACTTGGTTTTCTGACGCGCTTGCTCGCGCTCATTACGTATTAGCTGCTGTATTGTTGGCATGAGTTACAGCGCGTAAAGCTGCTTATATGTCTAAGTTTTAACAAATCCTGATTATATCGTTTTTTAGTGTTTTATGTCAATTGTAATTTTTCCTTTGTTATTAGCAAATGATCGCTAATTTAAGGACTATTGATTGGTTGTCAAAAAAGAATTGCCACAGCCACAGGTTGCGATCGCTTGGGGATTGTGGAAGCGAAAACCACCACCCATTAAGTCTTCTGAATAATCTACCCTCAAACCGTTGAGGTAATTTAAGCTTGTAGCATCTATGACTACTTGAATTTCGTCCAAGTTGAAAACCTGGTCGCCAACTTTTATAGTTTCATCGAAGGACATATCATAAAATAACCCAGAACAGCCACCTGGTTTTACTGCCAATCGAAACAAGACATTTGGCTGCTGCTTGGACTTTATTCGCCCAATTTCACTCGCGGCTGCTTGACTCAGATGAATCATGGAAGTCGTTTTTTACAATTGAATACCCCATCTTCATTTTACAGACAGATGGGTTAACTCTCGCTTCCCGAAAATTCCAAATTATCGAAGCCATGAGCGCGATCGCTATTACTACATTTATAGCACAACAAACTTCAGTCCCCACCTTAACTAGGTAGGGACTTCTGGGGTGCAGTGGTTCGCAAAGACGATTGGCACAAAAATATATTCAGTTTTTAGATTAGAACTTTAGTCCTTAGTTCGGGCATAGTCATCTTGGTAGCGGATAATGTCATCCTCTCCCAAGTATTCGCCATTTTGCACTTCAATTAACACTAAGGTAATCACGCCAGGATTTTCTAAACGATGAGATGTACATTGAGGTACATAAGTTGACTCATTATTGCTCAGTAATACTTCTTTCTCGCCACAAGTTACCCTAGCTGTACCTGAGACGACAATCCAGTGTTCGCTGCGGTGGTGGTGCATCTGTAAACTGAGGCGGTGTCCGGGCTTAACTTCGATGCGCTTGATTTTGTATCCGCGCCCTTCTTCCAAAACTGTAAAAGCACCCCAAGGACGTAACTCAGTTGCAGCAATGCCTCTGGAAGTGATAGTTGAAGGTAGGTGTAGAGTGTCAGTCTGTGTAGTTTCTTGATATCGAGCCATAATTACCTCATTTGAAGACATAACAAACCGTCTGTACTCTTAACTATTGATAAAAAATCTGGCGCTATGTTCCAACGTTGAAAATCAGCAATTTTTTCGCACCTTGATAAACATAACAAAATCAAACCTGATGGTGTAAACCATCACTATTAAAACTCTTAGGTTTACACTAAGTCTTCATTAAGCAAAGCGGCAGCTTGTTCTAAACTTTAAAAAAAGATGGGGAATTGGGCATTGGGCAAAACAGTTCCGAGTGCTGAGTGAGGAATGCTGAGTGAAGAGTTAGGAGTTACGAATTCTCCCCCTTGCTCCCTACTCCTTAATCCCTGATTAACGAGGTTTCAGGAAAATACCAATTCCATTATGAACACGAGCAGCAGTACTAGGCGATCGGTCAAGTAGTTGCCCTCCTAAATAAAGGCTGGTAGAACTACCGCCGTCCAGATTTAAGGCATCCACACAGCCCATCTGTTGCATTAATTGGGCATGTTCTGCCAATGTAGGGCCATAACCGCCAGCACGATTATGGACGGCAGCAATCATCAGTGTGCCTGTTGCAGTTGTACAAATACCGCTACGAATAGCCTTTTCTGCAATAAAGGCATTGCTGAATTTTTCTGCTTTGGCATCAAGGACAATTTGACGATTTTGGATTAATAGCGGCCCGGCTCCGATAATGTGGGGATAACGACTAAAATCAGTGGGAGTAGTGCTGCTAGAAATACGTACTGCGCTTCCAATCGGTAACTGTGAGGCAGCGCTAACGCTGTTAGCGCGTAAAGTTAGTAGGTAGCCATCCTGGGGAATGGGAACGGCCGTCCCACCAACTTTGCCGCCTGGTAGTTGCTGAGTAATTTGGTCTTTTTGTACCACTAGGATAATTTCGTTATCCGTTAAGGGTGTGTAAGTTGCTCCCCAAACTGGGGTGTAACGAGCAATGCCACTCTGGACGTAGCCACTATTAAGAAACAAAATTGGTAAGCGCTGGTTATTTGCAGTAATTAAAGTTTCTTCTAAGGTGAGACGACCGAAGTAAAATTGACCTGAATCATTCCAAGCGATCGCACCCCGGTTAAGAATGGGGCCTGATAACCACTGACTATCCCGACGAATCGCACCCAATGGTAATCTATTATTGCGGTTAAAATAACCACCGTTAATTCCAGCTACTGCTAAGTAACGTTGTGCTGTTTGAATTAAGGGAGCAGTACCCCCAAGCCCATCAGGACTAGCCCACATAGGTTTCAAGGTTAGCCCAAATTTACGGGGATTAACTTCTAACCAAACCACCGGAAAACGTTCTGTGCCTAAGTTGACATAATGCTGTCGCCAGCGTAATCCTGGGGCCCAAGTAATATCTCGTTCTTCTAGAGGATCGGGTCGAATATCGATAATCAGGCGATTGGGGTTAGCGCTAGTCTTAACTTGAGGCGATAGACCAAAGGGAACGCTCAGACTAATAATCGTTTGGTTTTTCACCACCTGCACTTGTCGGATAAGTGGTTCAGGGGCTGTTGGTATTGGTTGTGTTGGTGTAACTGGTAATAATTGTTTGAGCAGGTTTGGCAGTAATGTTGGCGCTGCTGCTGGTGGCTGGGGGGTATAGCGTTCTATCAAAACGGGATCGGCTATTCCATCCAGGGTAATTGTCCACTCTCGATTTGGCGGTGTAGTGGGTTTTGGGGTTGGTGTGTCTGGATCGGAAGATGGAGTTTGCGGTTTTGCGATCGCTGATCCTTGTGCAACTTGCCAGGGAGTCGGACGATCTAGATTTACAAGTATGCGACTTTGTTGCAAAGGGGCACTTGCCTCTGGAGGTTCCTGGCTCTGAACAATATTCGTAATTTGTGCTTTTGGGGTAGCAATCACCAAGGTGTTCCCATTGGCTTGGATTTGCCATCCAGATGTTTGGGCAAAATTAGTGATATCCAGATAGCGATATGCTCCTACTAGCCTGGTGGCTAAAACCAGTGGTGTTGTCACCGACGAAAACCACTGTATTGGTTGTTTCGCTGAACTACTACTGTTTAAGAAATTTACTCCAATTAATTGCCTAAATACCCCATCACTGAGATGAGTTGTCACCTGACCAGATTTTCCCGGCCGTTGTAACCAAGTTCCTGGTAAAGTACGACCATTGAGGGAAATTTGATTCCCAGAGGATACCATCCCTGTTAAAGGAGGTGCAGGTGACTGGGAGATCAGTGATTTGCTGTTTTTTGGCAACTCTTGGGCGTTGCTAGCACCAGTAGTGGTTAAACACAGTAATGTTAAAAGTATTGGTGACACAGTAGCCCGGAAGAATCTGCGTTCGTTAATCCCTGATTGGCAACAACTCGGCATTTTTACCATAATTTACTAGGTACTTTTGAAAACTATCACCCCAAGGTATAAACTAACTAATTATTTGAAAATATTAAAAAAATATGACTTTATTTATTAAAAAAGATGCTATTATATATATTGGGTAGTCATCTCTTTTAAACAGAAATAAATTTAGAAGCTAAAGCCACTGCAATGAAGTGTTTTAACTGGCACTAATCCTAACCACACTATACACGGTAGTCTTGGTTATCAAAACTGGATTAAGATAGTCAATCCTGACTGAATGTTGCTACTTCAGTGAGGTCTAGTTAATAGTAATATAGCAACTGGTAAGCAGCAAAACTCCAGACAACAACAAAAATATTTGGGAATTGTCAAATGGGTATATATTGTAATACGCTGATTTTATTGCCGGATCGGGATGAGTTTGGCTTTAAAACATAAAACAGCATTGAGTTTGGTTTCAGGTGAGCCGAAATAGGCTCTTTGGGTAGCTACCGTGCATCTGGAAAAAGGTAATTGAAAAAATACTTAGCTTCAGAATATAAAAAAGAAACTGTCAGGACAATAATCATGTCTTGGCGGAGGTAAATTGTCTGACACCGCATAAATACATAAAAAATACGCAACTATTTTAACACGGGTAAGCTAAGAAAGTAAAACCGAAGTTAAAATTTTTTTTCCCTAAATTTCGGTGCTTATATATTTCTCCATCGTGGAATTTAGAAATTTTTCCCGTAAGTAGTGGCAAAATTGGTAACTCAATACTTCAGGAACAGGGTATGAATAATCAACCGATGAATCAAGAGCAGAAAATCACAGCAAATATCAACTCAAGAGATACCTATCAGGGGCAAAAGTGGTTAGTAGAAGAACGAGATGCCTGTGGTGTCGGTTTTATTGCTCATCGTCAAAATCATACCAGCCACGAAATTGTCGAAAAAGCCTTAGCTGCTCTAACCTGCTTAGAACATCGGGGAGGTTGTAGCGCCGATCAAGACTCTGGTGATGGGGCTGGAGTGTTGACAGCTATCCCTTGGGATTTGTTCCAACAAGACTTTGCCCAAAGAGGGAAGGAATTTTCATCCACCAATAATATAGCTGTGGGGATGATATTTCTCCCACAAGACCAGGAAGCAGCACAAAAAGCTAAAGCGGCAGTTGAGCAAGTAGCTACTGAAGAAAAATTAACTGTACTGGGTTGGCGAGTAGTGCCAGTGCAATCTGATTTATTGGGTGTACAAGCAAGAGAAAATCAACCCCAAATTGAACAAGTTTTGTTAGCTTCTGTTGACAAAAGCGGCGATGAATTGGAACGACAATTGTATATTACCCGCCGCCGAATTAGTAAAGTTGCAACCAATATCTCAGAAGAATTTTATATCTGCTCGTTGTCAAATCGCACAATTGTCTATAAAGGCATGGTGCGTTCTGCCGTATTGGGAGAATTTTATCAAGATTTAAAAAATCCAGCTTACAAAAGCGCCTTTGCTGTCTATCATCGCCGCTTTAGTACCAACACAATGCCCAAGTGGCCCCTAGCTCAACCGATGCGGCTTTTGGGTCACAACGGCGAAATTAATACCTTATTGGGTAACATCAACTGGATGATGGCACGAGAAGCTAGCCTGAATCATCCTGTATGGGGCGATCGCATCAAGGAACTCAAGCCATTAGTTCATATTGATAACAGCGACTCAGCTACCCTAGATAACGTACTGGAATTACTGGTGTGTTCTGGACGCACCCCCTTGGAAGCTTTAATGATTATGGTTCCAGAAGCTTACCAAAATCAGCCTTCTTTGCGTGAATCTCCAGAAATTGTTGATTTCTACGAATATTACAGTGGTTTGCAAGAAGCATGGGACGGGCCAGCACTTTTAGTATTCAGCGATGGCAAAAAAGTTGGTGCAACATTAGATCGGAATGGCTTAAGACCAGCTCGTTACCTAATCACCAAAGATGACTACATTGTTGTAGCTTCCGAAGCTGGTGTAGTGGACTTTCCCGAAGCCGATATTGTCGAGAAAGGTAGACTCGGCCCTGGGCAAATGATTGCCGTGGATTTAGTTAACCATGAAGTGCTGAAGAATTGGGAGATTAAGCAGCGCATTGCCAAGCAGCACCCTTATGGAGAATGGCTGCAACAGTATCGTCAAGAATTAAAGTCATTAGTCATTGGTCATCCGTCATTAGCAAACGGCAATGGCAAAGGACAAATGACAAATGACCAAGGACAAGTGACAATTGACAAGCAAACCTTGCTTCAACTTCAAACCGCCTTTGGCTACACCACAGAAGATGTTGAAATGGTGATTCAGCAAATGGCGATCGCAGGTTCAGAGCCGACTTTCTGTATGGGGGATGATATTCCTTTAGCAGTGCTGTCAACGAAGCCCCACCTGCTTTATGACTACTTCAAACAACGCTTTGCTCAGGTGACGAACCCGGCAATTGATCCCCTGCGGGAAAAGCTAGTGATGTCTTTGAAAGTCGAATTGGGTGAACGAGGTAACTTATTAGAACCCAAAGCAGAATATGCTCGGAGATTGAAACTTGAGTCGCCAGTGTTAACGGATGCTGAATTAGAGGCGATTAAGCTGTCGGGATTTGCCACAGCCGAGTTGTCAACACTATTTGCGATCGCCAACGGCCCTGAAGGATTGAAAGCCGCAGTCAAATCTTTACAAGCACAAGCAGCTGAATCAGTCCGGGCAGGTGCAAAGATTTTAATCTTAACCGATAAGGGAAATGACGGTATCACCACAGAATATACCTACATCCCTCCCCTGTTAGCAGTCGGTGCTGTACATCATCACCTGATTCGGGAAGGGTTGCGGATGAAAACATCCCTAATTGTTAATACTGCCCAATGCTGGAGTACTCATCACTTTGCTTGTCTTATTGGCTATGGTGCTGGTGCAGTCTGCCCGTATATGGCTTTGGATACAGTGCGTGATTGGTGCATTGATCCCAGAACCCAAAAGTTAATGGGAGTGCAAAAAATTCCCACCCTTACCGTAGAACAAGCTTTAGGAAACTATCGCAAAGCGGTAGAGTCAGGTTTGCTCAAAATTCTCTCCAAGATGGGAATTTCTCTGCTATCCAGTTATCAAGCAGCCCAAATCTTTGAAGCTATTGGCATTGGTGGAGATTTAATCGAATTAGGATTTCGTGGTACGACTTCCCGCATTGGTGGTTTGAGTATTAGCGAACTCGCTGATGAAGTACTTTCCTTCCACGTCAAGGCTTTCCCAGAACTAACGACCAAGAAATTAGAAAACCTGGGCTTTGTACAGTACCGTCCTGGCGGCGAGTACCACATGAATAGCCCCGAAATGGTCAAGGCGCTGCATAAGGCTCTAGATGGCAAAAACTATGACCACTACGAAGTTTACAAAAAACACCTCCAAGGCAGACCAGTAACGGCATTGCGAGACTTGCTAGATTTCCAAGGCGAGCGTACTCCAATTTCTCTAGAAGAAGTAGAGTCGGTAGCTGAGATTGTCAAACGCTTCTGCACTGGCGGCATGTCTTTAGGAGCTTTGTCAAGAGAAGCCCATGAAACTTTAGCGATCGCCATGAATCGCATTGGCGGTAAATCTAACTCTGGAGAAGGCGGCGAAGATCCAGTGCGCTATAAAGTTTTAGATGATGTAGACGAGTCTGGTCACTCGCCAACCCTACCTCATTTAAAAGGATTGCGGAATGGTGATAAAGCCTATAGTGCCATTAAGCAAGTTGCATCGGGACGCTTTGGTGTCACACCAGAGTACCTAGTCAACGCCAAACAAATTGAAATCAAAATTGCCCAAGGTGCCAAGCCTGGAGAAGGTGGACAACTACCAGGCCCCAAGGTCAGCCAATACATTGCGATGTTAAGGCGCTCCAAGCCAGGTGTGACGCTGATTTCGCCACCACCGCATCACGATATCTATTCTATTGAAGACCTAGCGCAACTGATTTTTGATCTGCACCAAATTAACCCCAAAGCAAAGGTGTCGGTGAAGCTAGTGTCAGAAGTTGGCATTGGCACGATCGCTGCTGGTGTAGCCAAGGCAAACGCTGATATCATCCAAATTTCTGGTCATGATGGTGGTACAGGTGCATCGCCACTCAGTTCGATTAAACATGCTGGTTCGCCGTGGGAATTGGGTTTAAGTGAAGTGCATCGGGTTTTGATGGAAAATAGCCTGCGCGATCGCGTGGTTTTACGTGTAGATGGCGGTCTGAAGAGTGGCTGGGACGTGGTAATAGGTGCATTGATGGGTGCTGAAGAATTTGGTTTCGGTTCCATCGCCATGATTGCTGAAGGCTGTATTATGGCACGGATATGCCACACGAATAATTGCCCTGTGGGTGTTGCCTCCCAGAAAGAAGAACTCCGCAAGCGGTTTACGGGAATACCGGAACAGGTTGTCAACTTCTTTTACTTCATCGCTGAAGAAGTGCGTAGTTTGTTAGCAGGACTTGGCTACCGTTCTTTGTCAGAAATCATTGGACGTGCAGATTTGTTGAAACTGCGCCAAGAGGCAAAAATTACCAAAACACAATCACTAAATCTTGATTGTTTACTTAAGCTGCCAGATACCAGAGACAATCGTAGTTGGTTAGTGCATGAAGAAGTCCACAGCAACGGCGTGGTTTTAGATGACAAGTTCCTTGCCGATCCCGACATTCAGGCTGCCATTAGGGATCAGTCCTCTGTCAAAAAAACTTACCCTATTGTCAATACTGACAGAACAGTGGGTACAAGATTAGCGGGTGCGATCGCTTCTCAATATGGTGACAGTGATTTTGAAGGACAAATTAATCTCAACTTCATAGGTAGTGTTGGACAAAGCTTTGGTGCTTTTAACCTCCCTGGCATAAGTTTGTCCTTAGAAGGAGAAGCAAACGACTACGTAGGTAAAGGGATGCATGGTGGTGAAATCATCATCAAACCTCCAACTGACGCTACATATAACGCATCACAAAATGTCATAGTTGGTAATACGTGCCTCTATGGTGCTACTGGTGGCATGTTATTTGCCAATGGACTAGCAGGAGAGCGCTTTGCGGTGAGAAACTCCAAAGGCATCGCAGTGATTGAAGGCGCTGGGGATCACTGCTGTGAATACATGACTGGTGGTGTGATTGTCGTCCTCGGTAAAGTAGGGCGCAACGTCGCTGCTGGAATGACTGGCGGACTAGCATACTTCTTAGATGAAGACGACGCATTCCGTGAGTTAGTCAACCCGGAAATAGTCAAAATCCAACGGGTGATTACGGAAGTAGGTGCAAAACAACTGCAAGAGTTAATCCAAACTCATGCGGAACGCACTGGTTCACCAAAGGCCAAGAAAATTTTGCAAAACTGGCAAGAATTTTTGCCGAAGTTCTGGCAGTTGGTTCCACCTTCTGAAGCTGATAGTCCCGAAGCTAATCCTGAAAAAACAACTGAGTTTAGTTTAGTAACTAGTCATTAATAACTTCAGCAAAAATCTCTTTGGATTGCTAAAGTAGCCACCTGAACTTACTTCTGAGAATAGAGTAGAGATATAAAAAGATTCCCCTTATCAAGGGGAATCTTTTTTTAAGTGATTCAAAAATAATGTATTTTAAACAAAAAATATAATTTTAGTTTTTAGCCAATTATTATTGACCAATTAACTATAATTAATAATTATTGCTTTTTATTAGCAAGCAACTTTTGACCTGTATCTTCTATTTCTAAAAGTTCTGGAATAGTCACAAACCGATAGCCTTGCTTTCTAAAGTTGCTAATAATTTCTGGTAAGGCTTGTACAGTTCGAGAACGGTTCCCACCACCATCATGCATTAGCACAATACCACCAGGTTTTGAATCTTTAATTACGTTATCTATCAACTTTGGTACAGTCGGTAATTTGTAGTCTGTTGAGTCAGCCGACCACATGATCACAGCATACTTCTGTCCTCTAGCATAAGCAGACAATCCATTGTGCAGATTCCCACCAGGCGGTCGGAAGAGATTTGTTTTAGCGCCTGTGATTTGATAGATTAGGTCTGTTGTGCGATCAATTTCAAAAGCTGCTGCTTGTTGATTAAAGAAGTGATACCAGTGATGCCAAGTATGGTTAGCAATGACATGACCTTCGGTTACAATTTTCTTTCCTATTTCTGGATAATTTTTTAGGTTCTGCCCAACAACAAAAAACGTTCCTTTGATATTATTTGATTTTAGAATATCTAGCACTTGCTCTGTAGTATCAGGCCAAGGGCCATCATCAAAGGTGAGAGCAATCACTTTTTCACCCTGAGTTAGTTTTGCCTCTTCAATTATTGCTCCTTGAAAACGTGATGGCAAAGCATAAGATAGCCCTTTTGTTTGTGCTTCTTGCTGCCAACTTGTAAACATCGCCGCCTTTAATTTCTCAATGCGCTGCTGAGTTCCTACATTTGCAGCTACATCCTTGATATCGATATTTTGTCTACTTTGAGCCTCTGAAGCATTTGGTCTGAGAAGCATCATGAAAGCAAGGCTAAAAACACCACCTAAAGCAAGCAGTGCAATTAATATTCCTTCTGGCCACAGAAACGACTTATTGTTTTCCACCTCATAGCTCCTTCAAAGATCGAACCATCAACCACGGTTATGACGGTACGTTATAGCACATTTTTTTAGATATCTTAAATACCAGTTACTTACTGGTAATTCTGAAAATTGGAATTTGGGCTAACGAAGATTCACAATAGACTATATGGCTTTAACTGAACCTACATACTTGAGATTTCAATGAGAACCAATGCTTACACAATACTTGGTACCGTGTAATGTCAACCCATTCATAAAAGGCAAGGTCTGCATTTCCACATTCTTACCTCTAGCTCTAAGAAGGAGTACAATTAGATAATTAGCCACGCCCCAAAATCCTCTTAATAGGAGTTCTGAATTAGTTTCTGTCTTTCACTTCACAGCGAAGGCAGCATTATCATTTCAAGTTTTATAGCTTTACAAATAAGATGAGCTAGACTGTCGCGTATACAATTTGCAGTTTTCGCGGACTGAAGTTTTTATCTTCAGACACTGTGACACTAAAGTTGTAAATTATACAACTTAGCGAATTATGTGATTAACATACAAAACTACTTACGAGGGGCGGGGTATCTTTCAAAAATGAGTCTAGCAAACTGTTAGTTCTATTGTTGATAAGATATATTCTACTGCCTGCTGCTATTGCTTCTTTTTTAAGAAAAAGTTAAATTTTCAACTGACAGAATATTACCTTGTAATTTCTAGGAAATAGACCAGACGAAAATTGATTCAATATAGTTTCTCATTGCCAAGGGGCACTTATTCGTTAATCTAGATACTTTTGACCAATTTAGCAAAAATAATTTTATCGGCAGTTTAATTCTATTTTTAATGCTGATACTTTAGGCTAAATTGCTAATGGCTTTTGTCGGTTAATGTTTTTCTCGATAATGATGGAGATTTATATCTTATTAATAGTACACTTTAATATGTACTGTCACCGTGTAATTACGGAAAAATTCGCATATATCTAGGCTAAGTTGTTAAAATCATCATAATATTAGGAATTCGCTTCGATTTCTGAGATTTCTGAATCTAAGTGCATAGGTAGACAATAGTCAATAGGAAAGAAGGCTTTGTCAGTTGTACTGAGTTTTTTCAAAAATCAAATATGAGTTCTATATCACATTTATACTATTGAATTCTACATTTAAATGTAATATTTTTTACTGCTATCAATTGTTATGGCTGTAATTCTGTGTTTAAAATTACATTGCAATAGTAGTTGATTTTATGTAATATCACTTAATAATACATATCAAATATATTTGATTTTAACTCAACTACCAACACTGACCTCGGCTTTTTTTCAGTGAAGTGAAGCAGATACTGTTATATATGTCGTAAGCAGTTTTGCTACTTAACGACCAATTTTTTGCTCAAATAAAAACCGACTGTATGTATTGCTTTATCAATCGGTAACTAGCTTTTTTAGCAGAACGCAGTAAAACTGAAAATTATCTAATAACTTGCCTTATATTATAATTGCAACAATTAGAATTAGAATTCTTAACTTTTCAAGGAATCTTAATCATCAGCTTATATTCCCTTAAAGAGGTCATCGTTTATTTACAGTACTTTTACTTATGTTTGGTAGACGTAATAACTGTATTGTTTAATGTATGTATGGGTTTATGCAGAACCTAGATTGTTTATTAGTATACCTTTTGAGTCAAAATAATCAAGGTATTTGTCCCACTTCTGAAACTGGCTACAAATTTTTATGATTCCTCACGAAAGTGATGCAAAAGAAGAACGTGCGTCGTCAAAAGTATTGCGTAGTTGGCAAGAAAATCTGATTTTAATTGCGATCGCATTATGTTTAGCATTTATGATCAGAACTTTTATCGCCGAACCCCGCTATATCCCTTCGGATTCGATGCTGCCAACCTTACATACTGGCGATCGCTTGGTAGTTGAAAAAATATCCTACCATTTTCACCCTCCCATAACTGGGGATATTATTGTTTTTCAGCCACCCGCAGAACTACAACGTCGGGGATATCCTAAAGACCAAGCTTTCATCAAGCGGGTTATTGGACAGCCTGGTGAGGTAATTAGTGTTGATTCTGGCAAAGTCTATCTCAACGGTCAACCCTTGACAGAAGACTACATTGCTGAACCACCAAATCAGCCATACCAAGCAGTGAAAGTCCCAGAAGACGAATTTTTTGTCATGGGAGATAACCGCAATGATAGTAATGACTCTCGGTATTGGGGCTTTTTACCCAAAGAAAATGTTATTGGTCGGGCAACGTTTCGTTTTTGGCCTCTTGATCGCATTGGGTTCATTTAATCAATTTTGGATTTTGGATTTTTCCTTCAATCCAAGTTGCGCTGTAAGCGCACCAAAGGTTCGACTCAAAATCTAAAATTAGCAGAGTTAGAAGTTTTAAAATAACTTCTAACTTCTAACTTAAAACCTTAAATAATACATCAGTTGAGCGATCGCATCACCAGGTAACTCCAGCCGTCGTTGGAAATCAGCTAGGTTACGGTAAGGCCCAAAGGATTGCCGATTTTGAACCACTGCTTGGGCTAAAGATAAATCGATAAATGGAATTTGTGCTAACTTTTCGACTGTTGCTGTATTCGGATTGACTAAATGCGTAGCACTTTCTAAAGATTCGTGGTCATAGTAAATAAAATTCAGCAGAGGCTTTAATGGCTCCAGACGCGGCGCTGGTATAGCCAAAGCCGCAGCAATATCTTCAATACAGTAAAATTTAACACCAGAATGCGAAAGTTCTACAAGCGATCGCGCTTGGTGAATTGATAAACCTGGTAGGCGTAACCAATCATCTACAGTGGCTTGATTAGCATCAATGCGAATACCTAATTTGGCCGCTATCTGAATTTCTTCCCCAGATTGTAGGCGATAGTAGGGATCGTTGAGGAGCTTGGCGCGGAGTTTTTGCAACCTGGGGTTCAAAGGTAGCCAGTTATTCATGATTGTCGCTTACCTCAAGAAATCTGGTCTAGCAATTGGCGGCGCTTTTGCTCAAACTCATACTCTGAAATCAGTCCATCCTGACGCAAAGCATCTAATTCTCGCATTGCGTCAGCCATCGCTCCTACCTGATTACTTACCTTTTGTGAGTTCCTTGTTGCTGACTTGCCTAGATTAAAATTACGATCAAAAGCTTCTTCGTCTTGGGCTAAATACCAAACTCCCTCAATGGCACTAGCTACCTTGGGGATAGGTGTCCAGGAAAGTAATACATACAAAACACCCCACAGAGGCTGTCCCAGATAGAATTTATGTAATCCTGAAATTGTCAGCGTGCCAGAAAAAGCTAAAACAGCAGCAACGCTTCTACTTTTGCGCTTAGTCAACATATTTCTAATAAATCTACCAATACCACAGTTCCTACAATCAGACAGTCAACTACCCTGGCTTGCTCTCCAGACTTTCGAAAGTTCCCACACAATTTAGTATTTGAAGAAATTTGAGTAAGTTTCACATGACTGTGCGTTGAGCTTTGATGCTAATTTTAAGTTTTTAACAGCTTTATTACTACTATGTCACAGACCTTACTACCGCCAGGATGGGTTGAAAAGCTTTGTGATCCTTACGCTGTGCTAGGAATTTCTGTAATTGCTGACGATCGCCAGATTTTCAAACGCTATCACACTTTAGCGAAGCTGCTACATCCCGATCGCCATGCCAAAAACTGCAATCCAGACCAAAAATTAGCAACGGCAATATTTAGCCATTTAATCAACCCAGCTTATCAACAACTGAAACATCGACAGAAGCGCTTGATTGCGATCGCTATGCTGCGATCGGATGCAAGAGTTTTAGAGCAGAAGCCTTTGTCTTCTCAAAGTGCCATAGCTCAGGAAATTATGAAAATGTCTACACCCGAAGCAGAATTGTTTTATGAAGAAGCGATCGCCTGTTATGCAGAAGCTCAATACAAATCACTAGATCAGTTTTATCAGGTGACGCAACAAATTACTATACTGAATTTAGTATACCTACGGTTGCATAAACCAGACCTCTTCTTACCACAAAAAACTGTTCCCATAATCTCTGAAGTAGAAGTCAACCCAGTTGAATTGACATTAACTGATGTCAAACCAGTTTTGACAAACTACTCTCAACGTCACTACCAGCGAGCTATTGAGTATGTCAGGCTAGGAAAATGGACTATAGCTGTTCAAGAACTGCGCGATGCCATCAAGTTAGAGCCGAATAACAGCGACTATTATGCCTTATTAGGTTTGGTACATCTCAAACAAAAATTTATGGGGATGGCTAGGGTTTACATCTGTCAAGCATTAAAACTTAACCCAAAAAATTCACTAGCCTTAAAATACGCTCCCGAACTGAAAATTCAACTGGGTGAAAACACCAATCCTAAATCAATGGCTAAAGCTATGAGTATTGCGGCTTTATTAAGTCGCTTTACACAGCGAAAAGGTTCTCAAGTCAAGTGTTGAAATTTCGGTAACAAACCGTACTAAAACCGAAGCTTCGTCACTAGATTACTCACCTAGACTAAAATAATAAATAGAAGTAAAACTATTAAGCTACTGAGTCTGGGCGCTCAGTTTAATATAAGCAATATGGGATTCTTCGATTCTGAGATAGTTCAGCAAGAAGCAAAACAACTGTTTGAAGATTATCAAGCGCTAATCAAGCTTGGTAACAACTACGGCAAATTTGACCGCGATGGCAAAAAGCTGTTTATTGAGCAAATGGAAGCCATGATGGATCGGTATCGCATCTTTATGAAGCGCTTCGAGCTATCAGAAGATTTTATGGCACAAATGACTGTAGAACAGCTGAAAACGCAATTAGGTCAATTCGGTGTCACCCCGCAACAAATGTTTGACCAAATGCACCTGACTTTAGAACGGATGAAAGCCGAGCTAGAAAAACAGGCTTAGTTAATTTTAGATTTTGGATTAATTGCCAATTCAAAATCCAAAATCCAAAATCTAAGATCCAAAGTTATTGTGACTTGGGGCGAGAAAACTGGGAAGGTGGCTTAAAGTTTTCCACTGGTACATTCTTAAGTGCCTTCTCCATAAAATCTTTCCAGATGGGAGCAACCATACCGCCACCCGTCGCTCGGCTAGCTAATTGTCTGTTGTCGTCCCTTCCCACCCAGACAGCAGTTGTTAGTTGTGGCACAGTGCCAACAAACCAGATATCCTTTTCTGAGGAAGTTGTACCCGTCTTACCAGCACTTGGACGAGCTATTGCAGCACCTTTACCTGTACCACTAGTAACTACCGTTCGCATCACATCGATAATGGCTGCCGATGCCCAAGGGTCTAAAACTAGCTGGGGTTTAGGGGTATTATCTAATAACACGTTACCACTACTATCGGTGACACGCGCAATTACAGTGGGTGGGGACTGCCAACCATAATTAGCAAAGGTAGCATAGGCACTAGCCATTTCTAGGGGAGTGACACCAATTGCACCAAGAGGCAGAGAGGTAACAGGTTCCATCGGACTCATGATCCCCAAGGTGCGGCAAGTTTCGATCACTCGATTCATGCCCACAGCCTTACCAATCTTGATCACAGGAATGTTGCGCGATTGGGCTAAAGCTGTGCGGATTGGCATAGCTCCGCTAAACCCCCCATCATAATTTCTGGGAAAATACCAACCATTACCATCTCGATAGCTGACTGGGGAATCTACCACCGTTGAGTCTGGTCCATACTTACCAGTAGCAAAAGCAGTATAATATACAAACGGTTTAAAGGAAGATCCGGGCTGGCGTTGAGCTTGAGTTGCACGATTGAATTCACTGATCTTAGGATCTACACCACCGACTAGTGCTTTGATAAAATGCGTGCGCGGATCAATTGCTACCAAGGCAATTTGATTCTTAGATAGTCCCTGCCCAAGTAGTGATTTATGCCACTTAGTGACAGTTTCCTCTGCCATGATTTGGAACTTGGCATCGACTGTAGTTTGCACTCGCATCCCACCCTTGAGTAGTGTCTCACGCCCAAACTTCTTAGCCAATTCCTGCGCTACGGTGTTGGTTACATAAGGTAGGGCACTACCTTGAAAAGATTTGATTCTACCAAGTTTTATTTCCTGTTTGAGGGCATCGTCATACTCAGACTGGTTGATCCAGTTTAATTCCAGCATCCGCCCCAGCACTTCTTTTTGTTTCTGTTTTGCCAGCTTCATGCTCACAAAGGGGCTGAATTCTTCTGGTGCTTGGATTAAACCCGCCATCATTGCTGACTCACCCAAGCTTAAATATTCTGACGACTTATTAAAGTAACTGCGGGCTGCTGTTTGTACACCATAGTTGTTATGACCCCAATAAACTTGATTGAGGTACATTTCTAAAATTTGGTCTTTGGTGAGAATTTGCTCTAACCTGATTGCCAGCACTGCCTCCGCCAACTTGCGGGTAAAGGCACGCTTTTGAGACAAAAACAGGTTTTTAACCAATTGCATAGTAACAGTAGAGCCACCCTCTTTGACTCCACCTGCTACAGCGTTAACTACTATAGCCCGGCCAACACCAGTGGGGTTAATACCGTGGTGATCATAGAAGTGACTATCTTCACTTGCTAATACCGCCCGTTTTAAGTTCGGAGAAATTCTATCCAGGGGTACGACTTCCCGGTTGGCTTCCCCATGAATACTCGTTAAAAGTTTACCCTTAACGTCATAGATGTAAGTTGTTTCTGAGGGAAAGAAGTTACGTAGCTGTCTTACATCTGGCAAATTACGGAAACTAATGGCTAAACCAACCAGTCCTCCGGCTACAATGGAACTTGCCAACATGGTAATTGAGAGCAGAGTACCGCCAGTTACCTGACCAACTCCTTTCAAAAACTCAAAACCTGATGAAGCCCGACGTTGTGGCTGTTTATCTTCAAAAGTCCTAGAAGACGACACGGCGATTTCACTTCCTCACTTATAAATTTAACTGTAATTGATTGGATGAAGCAAGGCGGTTAATTTTTTGCAATTATAGTAGTTTGGCAGATGAGAAAGTGGATAAATTGCAAGTGTTTATAACCAACTTAACTTCTAGTGGACAAAACATAGCTAACAGTGGATTTTCTAGTATGACGCAAGATTTTGCTTGGCTGCGTCGTGGTGTTGTAGAAGTTTTTCCACAACCAGTTGATGTTAACAGTGAAAGTCTAGAAAAGCTTTTGGCAACTACAAACAAACCTTTAAGGATCAAGTTGGGGATTGACCCGACTGGTACTGATATTCATTTAGGTCATAGCATACCAGTACGAAAACTGCGAGCGTTTCAAGATGCAGGCCATATAGCAGTTCTAATTATTGGCGATTTTACAGCACGCATTGGCGATCCGACTGGTAAATCTGAGGTGCGCCGCCAGCTTACAGAAGCAGATGTCGCCCAAAATGCCCAGACTTATCTTGACCAAGTACGTCCTATCTTGGATTTTGACACACCAGGAAGGTTAGAGGTGCGCTATAACTCCGAATGGCTCTCTGGGCTTAACTTAGAGAAAATTTTGGAGTTACTTTCCACGATGACGGTGGGGCAGATGTTGGCTAAGGAAGGATTTGCCGATCGCTATAGAAAAGAGAATCCGATTTTTATCCATGAGTTCCTATACCCGTTAATGCAAGGTTTCGATTCCGTTGCCGTGGAAGCAGATGTGGAATTAGGAGGGACTGATCAGAAATTTAACATCGCTGTGGGCAGAGATTTACAGCGTCATTTTGGTCAAAAGCCCCAGTTTGGGATGCTGCTGCCAATTTTGATTGGTACAGATGGGGTGCAAAAAATGTCTAAGTCTTTAGGTAATTATATTGGGTTGTCAGAACATCCGGGGCAAAAATATCAGAAGTTGCAAGGGGTTCCAGATAATCTGCTGTCACAATATTTTGAACTGCTGACGGATTTACCTTTGGATAATCTGCCAGAAAATCCCCGCGATCGCCAAACACTCCTCGCATGGGAAGTTGTTAAGCAGTACCACGGCGAAACAGCCGCCCAAGAAGCCAAAGAAGCAGCCCAAAGTGGCGGAAAGGAAGGTGCAGTTCCCGAATTTTCTCTAGCTGAGATATCGCATCCCGCTAAATTAGCCTATATCCTCAATGTCACTGGTTTATGCAAAAGTACAGGGGAAGGTAAGCGGAAAATTCAAGAAGGTGGAGTGCGTATAGATGGCGATCGCATTACCGATGTTGATACTACTTTTGCTGATTCTGCCCAGTTACAAGGTAAGGTTTTACAAGTTGGGAAAAATAAGTTTGTGCGCCTAGTACCTTAGATGGGAACTAGAGGCTGGGAAGTACTTAGCAAGAAACCACGTATGAATGCAGAAGAAAAAATTATTGTCGCTTTGGATGTACCGGATGAGCAAGCTGTGATCGCTCTTATAGATCAACTCCCGCAAGTCGGTTTTTGGAAAGTCGGCTTAGAGTTGTTTACCAGCACTGGCCCCAAAATTCTGGAAGTCCTAAAGTCTAAGGAAAAGCGCATTTTCTTAGATTTAAAGTTTGATGATATCCCCAACACCGTTGCTGGTGCTTGCCGGAGTGCAGCTAGATACGGAGTGGATTTGCTGACAATTCATGCCACTGCTGGTAGAGATGCTCTAAAAGCCGCAATTGAAGCAGCACACGAAGGGGCAGCCCAAGCTGGTGTACAACCACCAAAGTTAATTGCTATTACCCTGCTGACGAGCATTTCTGCTAGGCAGTTGGCATTTGATTTAAAAATACCTCTGGAATTGCCAGAATATGCTCTAGAAATGGCCCTGCTGGCTCAAGAATGTGGTTTGGATGGGGTAGTTTGTTCACCTCAAGAGGTGGCACAGCTACGAGAGACTTGTGGAGATCGCTTTTTGCTAGTTTGTCCCGGCGTTAGACCAACTTGGGCAGATAAAGGCGATCAAAAGCGATCGCTCACTCCAGCACAAGCTATGAAAGCTGGTGCAGATTATTTAGTAATTGGCCGTCCCATTACTACTGCTACTGAGCCAGAGTTAGCCTGGAAGAGGATTTCTGAGGAGTTAACCACAGTGGCATGAAGCTAAGAGTCAGTGAGAAACTGGGAGACAGAGTGCAGGGTGTAGGGGAGAAAAATCTTGCCTCTTCACTCAAGAAGAAAAATTATAGTTGGCTTGTAGCTTGTGGCTTTTGGATTTTAGTATCAAATAGCTTTACTTACCCAGCGTTCTCGAAAAACCTCACCCCTAACTCCTCGGCGCTAGCAGAAAGGGAAAATATCAACGACGGGGCGAAGTCTTTCTGTTCTGAGCAAAATTTAGAAACATTAACTATAGAGCTACTCCAAGATTTACCTAGTTATACTAATCGCGCCAGTCAACGCGCCCGTCGCCTCAGCAGAAGTAGTGATATTTACAGTTATATGTTAGTGGCAGGAAGACCTGAGTTTACTCCTCTGCTCCTTAACCTTGAAGAATATAGTGCAGATGCGTCTAAAAGCTCTGCATCAGGAGTTGAGCAAGTTTTCTTTACTACCTTGGAGCGGCAGTACATAGGAAAGAAAGCGATCGAATTGCAGGAATTCCACTGGCTGTTGTTGACTAAAACTACAACTGGTTGGAATTTAGTGATGATGTTTTCTCAAACTGGTTCCAATTCAGCACAGCAGCCATTATCCCCGCCACGCGATAGTAGTAATGGCACTGTTGCCCAAGCGGTGAATACTTGGTTACGCGATTGCCAAGCTGGAAGTGTCCGACGGATGCGTGCTGTGAATGGTGGACAATATCCCGCGCAGAACTGAAGTTATGAGCTGATAGCCAAAGTCCACTCAAGTGGACTGAATCGATCTGATCATTTATAGGACTTACGCACAAGTTACGGGATAACGAAATAACCTTGACGCGTAGCGGCTTCCCGCAGGCTAACGCAGAGAAGCCAGTGCGTTGGTGGGCTTCGCGACTTCTACCCCTGTGGGGATGAAAACGCAGTACGAGATTTACAAGATATGGCTGCGGTATTACTTGTATGTACAATGTAGCCTTTTAGCAGAGAGAGCAGAGTTTATTGCATACAAACGAAAAGCACCAAAAGTAGCTTTTGCAAGAGGGAGAAAGAGATTTTTATTACCCTTTTCCCTTTTCCCTACTTCTGCAAACAGTCGATTTTGCTCTCATTAATTTACGAGCTAGATACTTGTTTCAAACAAAATAAATGTACATCATCCAACTAGCTTGTATCAGTGTAATTGCGCCTATGCCTTTGGGAAGATTTTCAGCAAGTTTAGCCAATAAACAGCGAAAAAAAGCAGACATTATTTAAAAACAAAGGCTGGCTTGAATTTATGCGTTGTAACTCCCGTTTTTTGGCGATAACATAGAAATAGGTTTATTTCCAGCTTCTCAAACCGCCTTTGGCGTGAGTTTTTTTTATGGAGATTCAATTAATCAACATCGGCTTTGGTAACATTGTGTCTGCTAACCGAGTAGTTGCAATTGTCAGTCCAGAGTCTGCCCCGATTAAGCGGATTATTACCGATGCGCGGGACAGAGGTCAACTGATTGATGCAACTTACGGTCGTCGGACTAGGGCTGTAATTATCACCGATTCCAGCCACGTAATTCTGTCAGCAATTCAGCCGGAAACGGTAGCGAATCGCTTTGTAATTTCTCGCGATCATCAAACTGTAGATAATTAACACTAGATTATTCCTACTCCTCTTTGTACCGTATCAGCAGTACGATGTGAATTAGATAAGTTTTCTGTCACCCTTGCTACAAATTCCTTAGTCACTAGTGGACTTGGCCGGGAACACAAGACTAATGAATAATATCTATTGATTGATTCACAGGTTGAGGGGATAATGCCAGTTTTACCCATACAGAGTAGTGCTACCACAGAAGAATGCTTACATTTAGGCAGATTGATTGTTTTGACTGGCCCTAGTGGGGTTGGTAAAGGCACTTTAATGCGATCGCTCCTACAACGTCATCCAGAACTTTATTTTTCCGTATCCGCAACGACTCGTTCTGCCCGTCCAGGAGAAATTGATGGCAAAAATTATTATTTTGTCAGCCTTAGTAAATTTGAACAATTAGTGGCTGAAGGTGAGTTTTTAGAATGGGCAGAATTTGCTGGTAACTATTACGGCACTCCCCGTGAAGCTGTACTTAACCAAATTCAATCTGGCAAGTTGGTAGTGCTGGAAATTGAGTTAGAAGGCGCAAGACAAATTCGTGCTTCCTTCCCCAGTGCCCTGAGCATTTTTATCTTACCGCCTTCTTTTGATGAACTGGAGAAACGGATACGCTCTCGTGCCCAAGACTCTGAAGAAGCGATCGCCCGTCGTTTACTCCGCGCCCAAGAAGAAATTCAAGCCGCAGATGAATTTAATATTAAAATCGTTAATGACGATTTTGAAACTGCTTTAAATGACATTGAAACGGTTTTGTTTAAATAAGTTTGGAGAGACGCGATTAATCGCGTCTGTACAGGAGTTAGAAGTTATGAATTTTAACTCCCAACTCCTAACTCCTAACTCTTCATCTCTAAATTAACCAAATAAACCTTGAA
The DNA here is from genome assembly GCF_043099725.1 of Nostoc sp. C110. GTDB lineage: Bacteria > Cyanobacteriota > Cyanobacteriia > Cyanobacteriales > Nostocaceae > Nostoc > Nostoc muscorum_A. Next base: position 6,631,451 of record NZ_CP171148.1, read on the forward strand.
TTACCCCTAGATTGCTAGTCAAAAAGTAAGCAACTACTGCACCACCAATACCACCAATTAAGAAAGAACTGGCAAAGTTGTTCCAGCTTTCTTTAGAGTTAAAAGCATCTACCGGGGGATTGGGTACGGTAACGCTAGGAAGTGCTTTGGGTGGATTGCTATTAGCATACAAGGATAGACAAGCGGTGAGCAAAACCACCAAGCCGATGGCTCCCAGTAACCCAGCCAAATTAGCGTTAGCTGTATCCCGCAGTGGGCCCAATTTGGCGAAGGGGCCAAATAGCAAGTAACCATGAGCCTGTCCAACTTCTAAACCGCGTCTAGCAGGAGACAGACCTGGGCGATAGGCAGGTAAGTTATTAATGAACCACTTGCTCAAGGGAGAAGCATTAACCGGGGTTTCTAGGTTTCCCAGTTGGGGATCGCGAAATGCAGGGAAAACAACTTCCCGATTTCTGGGATCGCTGGGGAGATTTTTTGATGCGTCTACAGCTTGTGCCATATTTTATGTTCGCCTCTAAATTTAAAATGGTGGCATTTTTATATTAATAATAATTGTAGCTAAAGATGTCTTTTGGCTAAGAAGTTTAGAAAAATTAATTTAGCTACTTTTAAAAGTATGAAACTCGCGATCTGTAAACAGGATCACGAGTTTCAAAAAACTCTTTGTGCTGCCTATTTTGGTGATAATTCTGCTTAACTAAGCTGAATACATCAACTACATAATTTTAGGAAAAACACAAGAAATTCAACTGTGCTAAATTCCATTTTCTACCTATGGCAGTGGGTGGAAAAGTAAGTCGGGGAAAAAGCGGTTGAATTCAATCAAGATACCTGCTGTGATTGTCAGCCAGATGGTTGCTGCCACAGGTGCTGTGGAAATAAACTTAATCAAATATGATGATTGATCGCCTTTGTCTGCCATGAATTTATTCTCCAAAACGAATGAATTAGTTAAGCTGATTTAGCGTGGGGAAACAGTGATTTCTGAATCTTTGGCTGCTAATTTTCCAGAGAGAAACTCTTGCAGTGCTGCTACTGGCCAAGTAAAACCTGACGCAATTATAGGGAGTGCCAAACCAAGATCGATTTGGATTTCTTTGAGTTCAGTGTCAGATTCCTTTTTGATTGCTTGCAGATAGGTACGACCTACCCAGCCAATCCAACCAGCAATATATAGAAACAGAATGCTGGGGATCAAAAAGTCACCAGCCCGATCTAGGCGACCATCAACAATTAAGTGGGGGTAGCCTTCAGGGCCGCACAGCGCCTGAGAATAACGCTCAAACCGCTTTTTCCCTGATTGGGGATCGGCGGTGGTATTACGGGCATTAGCTGCTAGCTCTTGAAAAGCGGGATTGTCCTTGCAGGGTGTCAAATTAGCCCCTAAAGCTTGTGCTGGGGAGGCAAAATTGAACCAAAGACAAATCGCTAACATCAAAGCAAACAATCGTCGCATAGAGTTGTTTCCTTTTATTACAAAACAAGAAGTTCTTTGTACAAAACGAAGCGGCTTGTACAGCTGTTTATTTGCATAACTAGGAAGTCATCATACTCTTGGGTGGGAACCGAGTAAAGTTTAAGTAAATAAAAGTTAAAGCTTCTCAACCAAAATAGAGTCTGAAGTCTTGAGTGCTGAGTATAAGAATTGTTGTTGTAGGGTAGTAAAGAAGCAAGATTTTCTCTTGATTACTCTGGACTCCAGACTCAGCACTCATTACTTTAAATGACAACCGTTTTAGCAATAGAAACCAGTTGTGATGAAACTGCCGTCGCAATTGTTAACAATCGTAAAGTTTGTAGCAGTATTGTCGCCTCGCAAATTCCAGTCCATCAGCAGTATGGTGGGGTAGTGCCGGAAGTCGCATCTCGCCAGCACTTGGAAACGATAAATGTTGCGATCGCACAAGCCTTAGAACAAGCACAGCTAGACTGGGGACAAATTGACGCAATTGCCGCCACTTGTGCGCCTGGACTCGTAGGAGCGCTCTTGGTGGGGTTAACTGCTGCCAAAACCCTAGCAATGGTACACAACAAGCCATTTTTGGGAGTTCATCACCTCGAAGGTCACATTTATGCAACTTACTTGAGCGAATCAAGTCTAAATCCCCCTTTCTTGAGTTTATTAGTTTCTGGCGGACATACAAGCTTGATTTTCGTCAAAGATTGTGGTAGCTACGAAACACTGGGGCAAACCCGTGATGATGCTGCGGGTGAAGCCTTTGATAAAGTGGCGCGATTATTAAAGCTAGGTTATCCCGGTGGGCCAGTAATTGACAAGTTGGCACAACAAGGAAATCCCCAAGCCTTTCCTCTCCCAGAAGGAAAAGTTTCTTTACCTGGCGGGGGGTTTCATCGTTATGATGCGAGTTTTAGTGGGTTAAAAACGGCTGTATTGCGTTTAGTGCAGCAACTAGAAAAAGATGGTGGACAAGTACCAGTGGCAGATGTAGCAGCTAGCTTTCAGGAGACTGTAGCGCGATCGCTAACCAAAAGAGCGATCGCCTGTGCCCTAGACTATGGTTTAGACACAATTGCCATTGGTGGCGGTGTAGCAGCTAATAGTGGGTTGAGAAAAAACCTCCAAGCTGCCGCCATTAAACATAACCTCCGCGTCCTATTCCCGCCTCTGAAATTCTGTACCGATAACGCCGCTATGATCGGCTGTGCCGCCGCCGATCATCTATCTCATGGTCATACGTCGCCTCTTACATTAGGCGTTGAGTCTAGATTAGCGCTGACCCAAGTGATGAAGTTATATCACCCTCTTGAGTAGTAATTTGTCCTTTGTCCTTTGTCCTTTGCTTAGTTGTAACCACCAATGACTAATGACTAATGACTATCGACCGAATGCGATCGGCCACTTCATCCGGCTGTTCCAACATAGCCAGGTGTCCGCAATTAGGAATTTCCAGAACATTATCACCACAGTATTGGAACAGTCTGTGAAAGCTAGCTAAATGGCGTACATACTTGGGTTCCATAACCTTATCCTCAGCACCAGCCAAAAAATAAACTGGCTGCTTCAGTTGGGATACTAGCTCAGGTAAACGATTGATTTCTTCCTCCGTTGTGGAATCTAACAGAGTTCCTAACGCTGCTTCTGGGTCAGCCACAACGAAATCAATCAGCCTCTGACGTGCCCAATGGCGGTCTAAAGGACGGACTACACTGGCTCTCGTAAACAGCAAATCAATCAAAGGCACTTGGGAGAGCCAACGCGGGCGGACTTGCAAAAATTTCTGACCTGCCGAGCGAAACTGCTCAAAAGCTTCTTTCAGGTAAATACCACCGCCAGCATTAATACAGATAACTCCCTTAACGCACTCAGGCATTTGATCTGCTCCCCAAAGAGCGATCGTACCTCCCAAGGAGTGACCAATTAGCCAAGCACTGTTAATATTCAGCTGTTTTAGGAGAATGGCTAAATCCTGAGCATAAGCAACAGGAGTATAAAGAGAATCGATTGGTGAACCAACCGCACTATTCGAGATGGGCATCAGACTTAGAGACGCTTGTACCCGACTAAAATCGGTTTGTACCGGGGACTGGGATTCACCAAAACCCCGCAAATCATAGGAAAGGCACTGCAAATCATCTGATAGGCGGGAAATCACAGGTTGCCAATATCCACGGCTATTGAGCCAACCGTGGATAAATACTAAAGCGTGGGGGCAGGAAGTGGGAGCCGTTAGCTCGTATGCGTGTGGAACGCCCAAGATTTCGATAGTTGCCATGTTTATATCGTACCCCGAAGGGCGGGTGCGACTAAATACGGAATAGTAAGAGAGACGTGATTAATCTCGTCTGGACAGGAGTTAAGAGTTAGGAATTGTTAATTTTTAATTACGAATTACCTTAGCGTAGCGGGGCGTTCGCTTTTAGCGTCTCGCAGAGAAGCCCATTACGAATTATTTAACTCATAACTCCTCACTTTTCTCATTTCCCCAGCAACCTCTGTCGCACTCCTTCGGCAATTTTGTGACCGAGATATTCAGGAATAAGGCTTTCATTTGGCCCCAATAAGTAGAGAATTAGCCGTGTACGTCCACGCCAAACCAATAAATTGGCATTGACTACCAGCAGGTCTTCCTGCCAGATGGCGTACATCACTTTGTAGAATAATCCTGGTTGATTATCGGCTTCAATCACCAAGGCAGGGAGATGAAAGACTGGATCGACATAGAACTCAGTTTGTACCTGCTCTAAGCCAGTATCAAGATTAAATTCTACAGCCAGCATCTCTTCTACTTCAAACCGACCTCCTAAAGCCTCGCGGATGGCACGACAGACATTTTCTGCGGTTTTCTCGGTCAAGGCTTTACTACCACGAGATACCAACAATTTGATAAAAACTAACATTGGCGGACGGATCTGACCGTATAGACTCAGACCATGAATAGTCAACCCATAAGCTGCTAGTACACCAAAAATATCGCTGAGGAGAAAGGACTGGTTACGGTAAGCAAAATGCAAAGCACTTTTACTACCTTCCGGTTTCAGTTCAATCACAGCGCGTCTAGTTTTATAGAGACGGTAGGCTAGGCGCAAATTTTGCAGTTGAATCTCACTGCTGACGAATTGCTCATAAAACTGGGGAAACGCTCGGTTAAAGCGCTTTAGAAGTTCCAGTGTTGAAGATTTTAAACCAGAAGCCATTGTTAAGGGTAAGACTCGCTTGCTTTCATCACCTGGGGACTAGGGGCTGGATGTTGGGGACTAGGGAAGAATTTTCCCAAATACTCAATCTCTTGTATACAATTCACTCCTAAGCTAACCTGCATTTAAGCTCTATACGAGCAATTATCAGGATTTGGTTTTCCATATTAAATTTTGCATTCTAAGCAGAGACTTCTGACCATCATAACTTCGGTGTCCAATTCCTTTAGCCAACAAGAGGATGAGTGAATAGGGAGTGATTTTGAATTTTGAATTAGTTTATATCCTTACTTTTGGGGAATTTCTCCTAGCCTTTACAACAAAATGCTAAAGTTGAAAATGATTGGTGTGAAACACGCTCTAAATAGCTGTTACCATTGCAAATCCCGAAAACAACCGAAAAATTTTGAGTGTAAGGGGTAGCAAATGGAGGTAGCTATGTTAAACGTGAATCAACACTCCTGAGAGTGGAAACCAATTTAGTTATACTACCCGAACCACGTTGGCATGGGTTTTTGGAAAACTTGGTTTAGTACTCCTGAATCTGTAGCGACAACTAGGACAAACCCTTTTGAAGAACGTGTGGATGCTGCGGGCAACTCCAACCCCAGCAGCATTAGCGAAGCTTCTTCAAAGGAAACTCGCATCGTCTTCAGTACGGAGCGAGATATTGACCTATATGAGCTAGAAGAACTCTGTGATGCAGTTGGTTGGTCGCGTCGTCCTCTAAGAAAAGTGAAAAAAGCTATTGAGCATAGTTTTCTTGTCGCCTCAATGTGGCAGGTGAGAGGAAACCAAAAGCGGCTCATTGGTTTTGCCCGCGCTACCTCAGATCACGCGTTTAATGCCACTATTTGGGATGTCGTGGTTCACCCAGACTTTCAAAGTCAAGGACTGGGTAAAGCACTGATGAAATACGTTCTCAAAAAACTGAGAAGTGAAGAAATTAGTAATGTCACTCTCTTTGCAGATCCCCATGTTGTAGATTTCTACCGGACTATGGGGTTTATGGCTGATCCAGAAGGCATTAAAGGCATGTTCTGGTATCCTCACTAGCGCTCAATCAAAATAAAACCCGATTTGCATAAGAAAATCTATTATTTTGATGTACTTTTGAAAGGTTCAGCCGACAAGGGCGCAAGTATATATCTTGTAGAACTAAGTCGGCAAAAAACCTTTATCGGTGTAAAAATCTAAAATCTAATCTATCTTGTTCTTAGCAAAGGAAAAAAGATTAGGCATAAGCCGTATGATGTGATATAGTGACCTTAATGCTTTTGGTAAAGCGCGATCGCTTTGATGGGAAACTAAAACCAAACTTCCAAAAGTAGATGAGTATAACCGGGATGTAGCGCAGCTTGGTAGCGCGCCTGCTTTGGGAGCAGGATGCCGCAGGTTCAAATCCTGTCATCCCGATTTAAGTGATATGTTTAACAGCTAAAGTAAATTGGAAAAGTTTACATTCTAGGCAATGCAATTAAATTGGACATTTTTACGGATAATAGCAATTTGCCTGTTATAGTGTTGGGTTAAATGTTGAAGCCTAACAAGCAAATTTCATCCTGAAGCAGTAAGATATTCCTGATACTGAGCTTTGTATCGATTTGAGAAGATATTAAAGCAAGCGCGATGGAACGATTGATTAAGTAATAGCGTCACCCGATCTTAGAGAAAGCCGATAGAATGGCATTTATCATATCCAAGGTCGAGAGACTAAGAAACTTTTCACCGTTTGAGAAGACATATAGTAGGCATCTACAGCATTTCGTGGTGAATAGCAAAGCGAAATCGAGAAGAACACAACTTTAGTACTGTCAATTTGTGAAAACGATACTATAGCAACCCTCAATAGCTGGGGAATATTGGATTTTGACCGTTGATGCTTAACACTAAACCTCAACGCGCACAATGAATTTTTCCCAACTGAAATAGATTGCTATATAACTAAAGCTAGTTGGTGCTGTGCAAATCCAACCATTTGTTTAATTTAATTAGATTATTGATGCGAGGAGCAATCATGAAATCATTTATTCGCTTAGGCGCAACATTGGGTATAGCTGGCAGTGTATTTTTAGCGGGACTTTCAGGAATAGGCAATCTACCGGGAATAGGCAATCTAGAGGCAGTAGCGTTGCCACAAGATCAGATAGTGAAAAAGCTCCAAGAAGTACCTGTATTCACCCTTACTAATCCTAAAGGCGAATTTGTAGTTCTTTCGAGGAAAAACAACGCGTCCAAGCCGATCTCACAAGTAGGATTTTTTATTAGCAAGCAAGATGCTCAAAAATTCCTTGATAATCGGCTCAAAAAAGAAAATCCCCAATTGGCAAGCACTTTACAGGTGAGACCTTTATCCCTGGCAGACTACTATAAAATAGTCCAAGAAAGCAAAAAGAAATCAGACTCTGTAATTTATACTTTAGTGCCAACGCAAGCACAGGTAGCTTCAGCAACAAGTATGCTGAATCAAAATGGTAAAAAAGGGGAGCAATTCAATGGGATTCCCTTATTTGTACCCAAATTTAAGAAAGATAATAGCTATTTGACCATTCCCCTGGCAAAAGGCAACGAGCGATTCATCCCATTTTTCTTTGAAAAAGAGCAAGCAGTGGCTCTATTAGACCAATTCAAAAAAGCCGTGCCGAAGGAAGCAGAGAACACTGAAATTCAGGTAGTGGATTTGTACGGTGTTATGGAGGCTCTTAACAGCAGCACCGATCCTAGTATCAATAAAATTGTTCTGTATCCATCACGGGAGTCCATCAATTTTATTCGCTCACTTGCGCCGAATCAATCTCCAGCTGCTGCGCCCGCTCCGAAAAAATAACGGTTATGTACTCCAAGGTTGAGGCATGGGGGAGAAGCATCTGATAGTTTCTGGTTTACAACTTTGGCAGTGGCGAAATGCAGCCCTTGAAGCAGCGATCGCCACTGATGTCCCAACAATGGAGGTAGATTGGCTACTCTTAGAAGTTGCTGGGTTAGACCGCTTGGCACTGCGTTTGGAGTCTTTTAAAAACTGGCCGCAAATTCAGCTGCAATTACCTCTAGAAAAGTTAGACCAGCTATGGCAGAGGCGATTAAACGATCGCTTACCAGTGCAGTATATTGCCGGAGTGACACCTTGGCGTAACTTTCAAATCGCGGTGTCAAGTGCCGTTTTGATTCCCAGACCAGAGACAGAGAGCTTAATTGATTTAGCTTTAGCAGCAGCTAGCGGTGTCTCAGGACATTGGGCAGATTTAGGTACTGGCAGTGGAGCGATCGCCATCGGATTAGCAGATGTCTTGCCAACAGCAACAATTCATGCAGTTGATTACAGTTTAGAAGCTCTAGCGATCGCCAGAACCAACGCTGCTAATTTGGGTTTTGCTGACCGGATTAAATTTTATCAAGGTTCTTGGTGGGAGCCACTAGCATTTCTCAAAGGTCAGTTTAGTGGTATGGTGTCGAATCCTCCTTACATACCCACCAGCACCTTAGCTACATTGCAACCAGAAGTAGTTAACCATGAACCACATCTAGCTTTGGATGGTGGCGGTGATGGCTTAGATTGCATTCGCCATTTGATAGAAATTTCTCCCAGTTATTTACAATCTGGCGGTGTATGGTTAATTGAGATGATGGCAGGACAGGCGGATGTAGTGCGAGAACTTTTGCAAAATCAAGGTAGCTATTGTAAGATTCAAATTCACGCTGATTTAGCTGGAATTGAACGCTTTGCCCTTGCCTACAAAAGTTAGGAAATAGGGTATGGGGGTATGGAGCATGGGGCATAGCACATAGGGAAAATGCTCCATGCTCTATACCTGTAACCATAAAAATGACACAAGTTTCTTTAACAAATCTAATAGCTGGCGCACAGGCTGGTCTTTTGGTAAGTTTTCCTACTGATACTGTTCCTGCACTTGCAGCGATACCAGAAAAAGCCGGGTTAATTTTTGCGGCGAAGCAACGCAGTCAAGACAAACCTTTAATTTTGATGGCTGCTAATGCTGAAGATTTGTGGCTCTATGTTAAAGGTAGTGAAAACGAATATAAAGTTTGGCACGAACTAGTTGAGAAACATTGGCCAGGAGGGCTGACATTAGTTTTGCCAGCAAGTGAACGATTGCCAAAAGTCATGAACCCTGTTGATCCAACGACAATTGGTATTCGAGTCCCGAACAGTGCGATCGCTCGAACTATTTTGGCGCAAACAGGCCCCCTTGCTACCACTAGCGCTAATTTTTCTGGTCAGCCACCTTTGCAAACGATGGCAGAAATTGAGACTCAGTTTCCCCAGGTTTTGACTCTAACAACAACAGAATGTCAGGGTGAAACAGCAGCAATGGGTATACCTTCCACCGTTGCTAAATGGACAGGCATAAATTGGCAGATTTTACGACAAGGTGCGATAAAGTTAGACATTTCGAGTGATAAATAGATATAGGTAGTTATAATGTTGTTTTCCTGATTTTCACAACAGAGAAATCTGGAACTTTAGTCTGCGCTGTTGTGGTCAATTAACAAGTTAATAATTGCCAAATTATGAATTGGAGCAACTGGATATATCTAGGAGCAGGACTCGCACTAGGTATGATTTTCTATCGGTTATTTGTGCTATGGCTACGCCCGCCGCAGGCATCAGCAAATGTTTTATCTAGCTCATCTCTAATAGCGCCATTAGATCAAGAAGAGATGCCACCAATATCACAACAGCTACAGCAAACGCAGCTGGCATACTTTATGGCAAGGGAAATGAGCCAGTTTAAAGCTGGTTTTTTGGCACGAACTACCCATGAATTGCGATCGCCTCTCAATGGTTTGATTGGCTTGCATCAATTAATTTTGTCAGATTTATGTGAAGATCCGGCTGAAGAAAGAGAATTTATTAGCCAAGCTCACGAACGAACGCTGAAGCTACTCAAGCTGATAGATGAAATTCTCACCGTTGCGAGAACGGAACACGGTACTAATAAATTAGATATTCAGCCCCGACCGTTAGCCCAAATTTTGGAAGAGGTTCATAAATTAACTTATATGCTGGCGGCTAATCGCAATTTTCCTTTGCAATTGTTACCCGCCGATCCAGAAATTTATGTTTTAGCAGATTATCTCTGGCTCCGCCAAATATTGATCAGTTTAATAGACACTGCCATTACTCAAATGGAGGAAGGCAGTATTTGTATTTCTAGCAATATCTTACCTACAAATAATTTTGTAACCATTTGGCTGGATGTTCCAACTCATGCTATACCCTCAAGCGAGCCGATTGATTTGCTCAAATCTGATGAGCAGCAGATCCAAATTGATCAAAAGGCTGCTCTTTCCCCAGGAATGAGACTATTAATCAATCAGACTTTAGTGGAAGTTATGGGAGGAAAGTTAGAAATCCTGCCTTCAACCATTGCCAAGGAACCACATCAGGAGATTACCAGACTACAAATCTCTATCCCCCTAGTGATTCCTGAAGCTGAACTTCTGTAGCAGAAACAAAAACACGGTTAGCTAGATTGTGTAGCACCATTGTAGTGGTGGTGTTGGTTTGAAAACCCATCTTTTCGTAGAAGCCCTGCTGGTGAGTAGTCATCAGATAAACGCGCTCAACCCACCTCATGCGGGGATGACACAAAACGGTTTCTACTAACTTGCTTCCCAACCCACTACTTTGATACTCTGGATGAATGACAACATCCCAAATTGTGGCGCGATATATGCCATCAGATGTTGCTCTAGCAAAACCAATGAGTCGATCGCTATCCGAGACATAAATTACTGGTTCACTATTGGCAATAGCTATACCTAAATCTTCAATACTGCGTCCCTTTGCCCAGAAAGCTGAAACGTTTAACAGTTCTTGGAGTTGGTAAAGGTCAATTTCAGATTTGCGTTCGCTAAATTGAATCTGAGACTCGTTCATTTATGGCATCCACTTTTGGCAATACTTTGTATATTTAAGTCATATTTTGCTAAAAATTGCTGTACGTGTATATGTATATGCAACGAAAAAGAAAAATTAATGACAAACCCACTTCCACAGAGGATGACTTGGCCCCTGTTGACGTATCCGATAAACTTGTTTTTCTAAACGTTGTTTTTCTGGCTTTGGGAGTCCAAATAAGATATTTCGACTTTGCCAAACTAAAACAGCAGCAGTCATCCCAATACAAAAGGCTAAACCGAGGGTAGACAGTGGATGGTAGAAGAGTCCATATCGCACTGCTACCCAGGTAAAATATTGTTGCCACAGAGAAATTTCTGAACGTAGACCCCACAAGCTAACAGGCGCAATGGTGAGCCACAAACAGCCGACAAACAGCCATCTACCGTATAATGTCAGCTTGTGTAGCCTTTGCACTTGTTGAATAAAGGATGCGTCAGAGTTCTCAAATTCTGGATTAGGGATTAATGGTTCTTCAGGTTGATCCATAGAAGAATAAAATTCCAAAGCACGAGTGAGCAATTTAAAATGCTTTCAGTAAGTTGGTGCAATTAAAGCTAACTGGCAAGGGCTGTCATTTGTCTTTTGTCCTTTGTCATTAGTAATGACTTTAAGCCTGTTTACGTTTCATAACATAAATTTGCCTTCTTTCTACCAACTTACTTAACCCAATTGTGAAATGCACACAAGTTTAACTATCCTGAGAACTGGCGGATGTATCAATCGGCTCTACGCTTTCTAACACTTGGGATTGATCCCTTTCTCGCCACCAAGTAAGGAGAGTACTGGCGATGAAAATACTTGAATAAGCTCCCATCGTGAACCCAATAATCAAAGCTAGAGCAAAATATCTCAGTGTTTCTCCACCAAATAGAAAGATGGAAGTTAATGTCAGCAACACGGTTAAGGTCGTGTTGATTGATCTTGTCAGAGTTTGGTTAACCGCATCATCGACAATTTCGGCAATTGGGTGTTCAGGATTGATTTTAATGGTTTCCCGAATGCGATCGTAAATCACCACTGTGTCGTTGACTGAGAAACCTGTGATGGTAAGTAAGGCGACGATAAAAAGGCTATCTACTTCGATACCCGCTACCAAACCCAAAAGTGAAAAAGCCCCAACTGTGATCAAGATATCGTGAAATAGGGCAACGATCGCAAACACAGCATAATCTAACTGGAAGCGGAAGCTCATATAGATAGTAATACCGATGAAGGAAACTATCAGAGCTAATATCCCAGACCTCAACAGTTCTTTTCCCAGCGTAGGACCAACAGAGTCAATTTGATTTTTTTGCGGATCAAAAACCCCAATTTCTTCGCTTAAAGCATTTTGCAACTTGGTGCGCTGATCGACAGTCAAATCTTTTGTGCGAATTAGTACACCATTTTCTGCACCATTTTCTGAGATAAGTTGGATGCTGCTATCAGCTAGTCCCTGCGCTTTTGCTACTTCCCGGACAGCATTGATATCAATTGGTTTGTCACAATTGCCTGCTTTGGTGCAATCTCGGACAAACTGTAACCTTGTACCACCGATAAAATCTAAACCGGGGCGTAAGGGTGCGTGAATATTGGGTTGTTGCCAAGAAATCACCATTGAGATGATACCGGCAAGAATAATCACAACAGAAATAGTCCACCAAAGCGATCGCGATTTGTTAATACTCAGTTTCATGGAGTCACCTCTGCCTTATTCGATGTTGGCAGGTTTGGACAGAAAAGTTCTGTCTTCCGCAAGGAGGGAATTGAAATTGCCAAAAACAGCAATGTCCGACTACAAGTAATTGCGGTAAACATACTCACAGCCACCCCCAAAGCTAAGGTAAGAGCAAAACCTTTGACTAAACCAGACCCCAGCCAAAACAGGGCAGCACAAGCAATCCATGTAGTGACGTTGCTATCTAAAATACTAGAAAATGCTCGGTAAAAACCAGATTCTACAGAACGATACAGAGATTTACCTGCTCGTAATTCTTCCCGTGTCCGTTCAAAAATTAGGACATTGGCATCAACCGCCATCCCAATACTGAGGATAAAACCAGCAATTCCCGGCAAAGTTAGGGTAACACCCAATAAAGCAAAGGTTGACCAAGTTAAGAGGGAATAGATCACTAGTGACACATCCGCTATCAATCCTGGTAGTCGATAGTAAACCACCATGAATATTAATACTAAAGTCAGACCACCAACTCCAGCATAAATACTGCTTTGAATACTATCTTTACCTAATGTTGCCCCTACTGTCCGCCTTTCTGCGATTTCTACTGGTACGGGTAATGCGCCACCACGTAGCTGTACGCCTAAATTATTAGCTTCTTGTGCGGTAAACCGTCCTGTAATTACGGCAGAGCCACCAGTAATACCTGCGGCGGCAAATTCTATACCTACACTAGGAGCGCTGATCAGTTCATTGTCTAGAAAAACACCAATACTCCGCCCAGTACCGGCAAGATTCTTCGTCAAATTGGCAAACAGTTCACCACCCTTTTGGTCGAAGCGAATGGTAACGTGCCAGTTGTTACCTTGAGTGGGTTCACCATAAGCATCCTTGAGGTATTTGCCACCTAGTGGTGGATTAGTACTTTCAAACAATTCTGCGATCGCTTGATTACTTTTTTGTAAATCTTCTTGATTCTTAGCTATTGCTACTTTATCAGTACTCTTTCTCAACTCTTCTTGCTTGACTTTCAATTCGGCTCTAGATGTTTGGAAAGCACGCAGTGGGATTTCTGTATTTGGCTTTTGGGTACGAAATTCTAACTGCGCCGTCCCCCCTAACACCCGTTCGGCTTGCTCTGGATCGTTAACCCCTGGTAGTTGCACCAATATTTTATCTGCACCGACTGTTTGGATCAGTGGCTCAGAAACACCCAGACCATTAATCCGGCCTTCGACAACTTTCTTCACACCTTCCAATTCTCGTTCGGTGATTTTGGGAATTTCTGCTGATGGTTTCACCTGAATTGTTAGCTGTGAACCTCCCCGCAAGTCCAGTCCCAGGGGTATCGGAATTGTCGCAATCACCGTAAAAGCGGCGATTATCAGGACTAAAATCAAAATTATTAGCGATCGCTGTCTTTGCATACCATAACTCGCAACTGACAAACGCTATAATAGCGCTCTTTTGAGGAGTTATGAATGGGAAATAGGGAGTGGGAAGTTGGGAGTGGGAAGTCGTAGTTGAATTTCTTCCCCATTCCCTACTCCCTAAGTTATGAATGGGAAGTCAGAAGTAGTAGTTGAATCTCTTCTCTATTCCCTTAAACCCGTAACGCCACCATTTTTTCCACAGCTTCTACGATTTGCTCTGGTTGGATGATTGTTAGTCGTTCCAGATTGCCGTTGTAAGGCGTGGGGATATCTTGAGAAGAAAGCCGCAGTACTGGCGCATCTAATTCATCAAATAAGCGATCGTTTATTGAGGCGATGACTTCTGCTCCGATACCCGCAGTTCGCATTGATTCTTCCACAACAATTACTTTATGGGTTTTCCTTACTGATGCCCCAATGGTATCAAAATCCAATGGTTTGAGGGATATTAAATCGATAACTTCTGGATCGTAACCTTGTTTTTCAAGTGTTTTTACTGCTTGCAGCACATGATGCCGCATCCGAGAATAAGTGATAATTGTGACATCCTTTCCTTGGCGCACAACTTCGGCTTTATCTAAGGGTAGTAAATATTCTTCTTCTGGTAAATCTTCTTTCAAGTTGTAAAGCAAAACGTGTTCAAAGAACAACACAGGGTTATCATCGCGGATAGCCGATTTTAGTAGTCCTTTAGCGTTTCTTGGTGTCGAGCAGGCAACAATCTTCAAGCCTGGCACAGCTTGGAAGTAAGTTTCTAATCGTTGGGAATGTTCTGCACCTAGCTGCCTTCCTACACCACCAGGACCACGAATTACCATCGGAATTTTAAAGTTACCGCCGGAAGTATAGCGTAGCATTCCAGCGTTGTTGGATATTTGGTTGAAGGCGAGCAATAAAAAGCCCATATTCATGCCTTCGATGATGGGACGTAAGCCAGTCATGGCTGCCCCTACTGCCATACCAGTGAAGCTATTTTCAGCGATGGGGGTGTCTAGAATGCGGAGTTCGCCATATTTTTGGTACAGGTCTTTGGTAACTTTGTAGGAACCGCCGTAGTGTCCTACGTCTTCACCGAGAACGAATACGCTGGAGTCACGGGCCATTTCTTCATCAATGGCTTCGCGTAAGGCGTTGAAGAATAGTGTTTCTGCCATTTAGACCTTTTAGTACGATTATGGTTTTAGAATTTTATCGTGCTGCTGTCGCAAATACGGTGAGCGATCGCACTAGTTAGAGATTGGGTTTTTTAAATAAACGGCCCCTAGCATAGAGCGAGTGATTGCCATAACTATATCAAAGCTATTTAATTTAGATTTTAGAGGTTTTATGAGCGATCGCCTCTCACTCTGGCAAATCTGTTGATTTATTTATGTAATAAAACTTAGAGTAAATGTATAAAATACATTAAAAGCTTCCTGATTGAAAAATACCAATTTAACGTCAGGTTTTTTAGAAGATAAGTATCATCGGCAAAATCCACCATCAAATTAACTAAAAGATGTCAATAGAATTTTAGAAATTTTAGCTAGTGGTATCTGCGGAAAAAACTATAATCAAGTAGCGATTGCATCCCCATAACACTTGCTTGAAAAGTGAATTTGCATAGCCTTAACCCGCCGCAGGCATCGCAAAAGCCATAAATAAAGAGTCTCACGCCTAAACACTAAAACCCAACTCTGCGTCTTTGCGCCTCTGCGTGAGATTTTCTCAATTATTACTATTCAATCGCACACCTTACTTTAACCATCGCGCCGCATCTTTGGCATGGTAGGTCAAAATCAAGTCTGCACCAGCCCGTTTAAACCCAGTTAAAGTTTCCATAACCACGCGCTCTTCATCAATCCAACCATTGAGAGCCGCAGCTTTCACCATCGCATACTCACCAGAAACATTGTAAGCCGCAACTGGTAAGTTACTCGCTTCTTTCACGCGCCAGATAATATCCATGTATGCCAAGGCTGGCTTAACCATGAGCATATCAGCACCTTCGGCGATATCCAATTCAATCTCTTTAATTGCTTCGCGGGCGTTACCAGGGTCCATTTGGTAAGTTCTTCTGTCGCCAAATTGCGGTGTTGAGTCTGCGGCATCGCGAAATGGGCCATAATAACCCGAAGCATACTTAGCAGCATAAGACAAAATCGGCGTGTCTTGAAATCCTGCTTCATCCAAACCCTGACGAATTGCTTGCACAAACCCATCCATCATCCCTGAAGGCGCGATGATATCGGCACCGGCTTTGGCTTGAGAAACTGCTGTTTTCTTCAACAATTCCAAAGTTGGGTCATTTAAAACTCTTCCTGTTAAATCACCAACTTGTAGATAACCACAATGACCGTGGCTAGTGTACTCACACAAACAAGTATCAGCAATTACAATCAAATCTGGCACTGCTGCTTTTACCGCCGTCGCTGCTTTTTGGACGATACCGCAATCATGCCAAGCACCAGTTGCATCTACATCTTTATCAGCCGGAATACCAAATAAAATAATAGAAGGAATTCCTAAGTCGTAAACTTCTTTTGCTTCTTCAACGATTTTATCTACCGAAAGTTGGTAGACTCCGGGCATGGATTTCACCTCATTAGCGATTCCCTCACCTGGTACAGCAAATAATGGGTAAATTAAATCGCTTGTTGTTAAAACAGTTTCACGAACCATCCGGCGCAGTTGAGGATGGGTACGCAGACGACGGGGGCGGTGTGTAGGAAACATAAAATTTTATGAAGAAAAACAACGCAAATGGACACAAAATAAAGCGTCACAAAAGCAGGCTAAAATTTTCCTGCCGTCAGACAGACTACAAACAGTGCTTAACTGTCCTTTGCCCTACTCTTAATCAAGTTGTGGGGCAATTTTGTATTCTACAGCTTGGTTGCACCTATCCAACGGACTGGGAAAAAAACGACATAATAAGCAATTCAAAATTCAAAATCGTCAGACCTTCTGTTGGCAAAATCCTGGCGATTGGTTGTGTGCAAATTCAAGGCACAACAGCTTAATAAAAATAACTAACAATTCCCAATGCCCAATGATAATTTCTTCTAAAGAAATCGGAAAATGTAGGGATAACGGAAGGGTATATCAGGATTGCTGAAAACTCCGAT
Organism: Nostoc sp. C110; assembly: GCF_043099725.1. Classification (GTDB taxonomy): domain Bacteria; phylum Cyanobacteriota; class Cyanobacteriia; order Cyanobacteriales; family Nostocaceae; genus Nostoc; species Nostoc muscorum_A. The sequence goes on from NZ_CP171148.1 coordinate 6,648,233, forward strand.
GAGCGCCCAAATTGTTAATCCCCAGTGTAATAGATATCCCAGACCAGCTAGTGGCCCAAGTAATAATAGAGGTAAGACTAACCAACCGAATAGAAAAAACAGCGCTCCCAGAATTGCACCATAAAACCAGACATTAAAGTGGAAATTGATGGATTCTTTGGCGTTTTCTTTAACAACAGGATCGTCAGATACAAGCAGTATGGCGATAGGTACACCGACAGATACCAATGTTGTGCTGAAAAAAATGGCTCCATGCGACAAGGCTGATAGAAGCTTTCGCTTGTCTGTGTCGTACATTGCTTTCTCCTCTTTAGTTAGATTGTTGGTTATACTACGACCCTATCACGAGCATCGTTGTCTTAAGATTAAAAGACTTGCCAGAGTCAAAAAAAATTAAGCTAGCTAACAAACAAATACAATTATGTCTACTGAACTTCAGTCTGAACTTATTCAAGCGGTTGAACTGCGCCGCAACTTTGCGATTATATCTCACCCCGATGCGGGTAAAACGACACTAACAGAAAAGTTACTCCTGTACGGGGGTGCAATTCACGAAGCTGGGGCGGTTAAGGCGCGACGGGCACAGCGTAAGGCTACCTCTGACTGGATGGCGATGGAGCAACAACGGGGTATTTCTATTACCTCTACGGTGTTGCAATTTGAATACCAGAAGTGTCAAATAAATTTATTAGACACTCCCGGACACCAAGATTTCAGTGAAGATACTTATCGCACCCTCGCCGCCGCCGATAATGCAGTGATGTTAATTGATGCGGCAAAAGGTTTGGAACCCCAAACCCGCAAATTATTTGAAGTGTGTAAGTTGCGCGGTATTCCAATTTTTACTTTTATCAATAAGCTCGATCGCCCCGGAAGAGAACCTCTGGAACTGTTGGATGAAATTGAGCAAGAATTGGGATTGCAAACCTATGCAGTCAACTGGCCGATTGGGATGGGCGATCGCTTTAAAGGTGTTTTTGACCGACACAAGCAACAAATACACCTCTTTGAACGCAGTGCCCACGGTAGCCGAGAAGCCCGTGATACGATAGTCGAATTAGGTGATCCGAGAATAGAAGAGAAGCTAGAACAAAGCCTGTACTACCAACTGAAAAATGATTTAGAACTGCTAGAAGGAGTTGGGCCAGAACTAGATTTGCAGTTGGTACACGAAGGCAAAATGACACCTGTGTTCTTTGGTAGTGCCATGACCAACTTTGGGGTAGAGTTATTCCTCAAGTATTTCCTCGAATATGCCCTCAAACCCGGTTCTCACTACAGCAGTGTAGGTGAAGTTGCCCCTACATACCCAGAATTTTCGGGATTTGTCTTTAAACTACAAGCAAATATGGACCCGAAACACCGCGATCGCGTCGCATTTATCCGGGTCTGTACTGGTAAGTTTGAAAAAGATATGATGGTGAATCACGCCCGCATTGGTAAACTCATCCGTCTATCTCGCCCGCAAAAACTCTTTGCCCAAGAGCGAGAATCGATTGATGTGGCTTATCCTGGCGATGTGATTGGTTTGAACAATCCCGGTGTTTTTGCGATCGGGGATACAATTTACACTGGACAAAAGCTCGAATATGAGGGGATTCCGTATTTTTCGCCGGAACTGTTTGCATCTCTGAGGAATCCCAACCCCTCGAAGTCTAAACAATTCCAAAAAGGCGTTGCGGAATTGCGCGAAGAAGGTGCTGTGCAAATTATGTATTCAACTGATGAAGCCAAGCGCGATCCAATTTTGGCGGCGGTGGGTCAGTTGCAATTTGAAGTAGTGCAGTTTCGCTTACAAAACGAGTATGGTGTAGAAACCATATTAGATTTATTGCCCTACAGTGTCGCCCGTTGGGTTGAGGGTGGTTGGGAAGCATTAGAAAAGGTGGGACGAATATTCAATACCACTACAGTTAAAGACAGTATGGGACGGCCAGTGTTGCTATTCCGCAATGAATGGAATTGTCAACAGTTACTGGGCGACCATCCAGAGTTAAAATTAAGCGCGATCGCTCCAGTATTTTCTAGTCAACAACCAGTGGAGGAATGAAGAAGAATACAGAATTCAGAATCCAGAATTCAGATGAAGATTCAACTGAATTCTGACTCCTGACTCCTGAATTCAATCTTTATCATTCACTTGACCAGCAAAACTCGGGCGCGGTTGAGTTCCACGGCATCCGAGGTTCGCGCTTTTGCACAAACGTGGATCACCTAGAAGAGATTGGAGTGCCAGAATTTGTATGCCTTCACATGCCAAACCGTCTTTGGAGGCTGGTTTAATTGCCCTCAAGCAGGGAAATTACCAAACAGCGATCGCTCAACTAGAACCTATTGCTAGCAGCCAAAATAATGGTACTGCTAGCTTACAAGCCCAGGTTGGTTTAGTGATGGCTTATGCTCGCACTGGCGAAGTTCCCAAAGCGATCGCTATTTCCCAGAATCTCATTGAGAGTAACAATCCGCAAGTTCAAGAGTGGGCAAAACGCGCTCTCGAACACCTGACAAAACGTAAGAAACGCGATCAAGAATCAAAAAATGTCGAAACTGGATTTGTAGCGTTTGATAACTCAACTCCAGATCCTCCTCCAGATTCTCCCCCAGTTACCCCTCAGGAAAATCCTACATTAGAGGAAAAGCCAAAAGACCAAGTAATAGAAACTAAGACCGACACCCCGCCGATGGTGCCACTACCTAGACTCAAAGCTACGGTAGCTACACCATTACCACCACCGGCTGCACCTTTAAACGGTTTCATGGGTTCTGTTACCCGCACCCAAGCTAAATTATTTGGTGTTATTTATTGGCGACAAGCACAACGCGCCAAAGCATGGCAACCTCTACGTAAACCGAAATTAATTCCCTTACGATTGCTAACAGCAGGAACGTTCATTGCCCTATTTTGGGTGATGCGAGAAATCCTCAAGTTCGCAATGGGATTCATCAACCTGACTCTAGTCAAACTACCTTATCTGGAGCCGTTGCAGCTTTTATACAGCAACCCTACTAAATTGTTGCTAATAGTATTGGTGATTTTGATCGGAGTATCACCTTGGTTACTGGATCTGCTACTGGCTAACTTATATGGTCAGCGAGAATTTCCCAAAGATGTATTGAATGCCCATAGCCGCGAAGCTGTGCGGGTGCTACAACGTTGTTGTCAACAGCGCCACTGGCCGTTACCCAAACTGCGGATTTTACCAATGGCTGCACCAATTATCCTGACCTACGGTAGTTTACCACGTAATGCCAGGATTGTTGTGAGTCAAGGGCTATTAGAGCAACTGGCAGATGATGAAATCGCGATTATTTACGCCACGCAGTTAGGGCACATTGCTCACTGGGATTTCTCTGTGATGTCTTTGTTGCTGCTGGTGACACTACCAATTTATAAGCTTTATCAGCAAATATCAGAGTTGGGAGACAAAATATCAGGGATTTGGCGCTGGCCGGTGACAATTGTGGCTAGTCTCGTTTATGGACTTTGGGGTTTGCTAACTGGGACTGGATTGTGGTTATCGCGGTTGCGGCTTTATTATAGCGATCGCGTCGCATCTGAAATCACCGGTAATCCCAACGCCCTGATTCGCGCTTTACTCAAAATTTCCATTGGCATTGCAGCTGATATTCAAAAAGAAGAACAGACCAGTTGGCAACTAGAAAGCTTAAATCTCTTGATACCAGTCGGCCATCAACAAAGCCTTTCTTTGGGCACCATTGCCAGCAATTTATCTTTTGAATCATTTTTGAAGTGGGATACTGCCAATCCATACCGCCAATGGTTTACGATTAATAATAGTCATTCTTTGATGGGCGATCGCATCGAACGCCTCTGCAAAATAGCCCGTCACTGGCATCTAGACACCGAACTACATTTTGCTAGCGAACCATCAAGGGTTAAGCGTCAGTCTTTCTTATTACAAATCGCTCCTTGGCTAGGAATTCCTTTAGGGTTTCTGTTTGCAGCTTTGGTCTGGCTAACCTGGCAACTAGCATTCGTACTCAAGTTTTTAAATCTAAAGTGGATATATGAAGATTGGTCTTTCATTACAGGCTGCCTTCTAATTGGCTTTAGCATCGGTACAGTAATGCGGATTAATTCTTTTTTCCCTGACATCAAATCCGCTACTGTGCAAACTGATGACTACCTACCCAACCTATTAGCTGACCCTTCTGCCTTACCTATTGATAGCGTCAGTGTGCGTCTGGTGGGTAAACTATTAGGTCGTCAAGGTACTAGCAACTCTCTAGCACAAGATTTAATCCTCCAATCCAGCACAGGCTTGGTGAAATTACACCACATTTCTTGGCTAGGACAGTCAGTGAATCACCAGGATCTCATCGGTCGGCAAATTATCGTCACAGGTTGGTTCCGGCGAGGAGCAACACCTTGGATCGATGTCCACACCTTAGAAACTCAAAGTGGTAAAACTATTCATAGCCCTCATCCCATCTGGTCTACTTTTTTGGCAGTTGCAGCACAGGCTTTGGGCGCATACGTTTTTCTGACTGGTTAGTCATTGGTCATTGGTCATTAGTCATTGGTTATTGGTTGTTTGCAAAGGACAAAGGACAACTGACAAATGACAAATCGGAATGTAAACAAAAGTTGCAGATTATCTTTCAAAGTGTTACATTTATTTACACAAACAATAGCAGCCGACATAACTCAGCACTACAGCTTAGTTATGAATTCGGATGCTTTTCCCCCCTCCATACCTTTTTATCCTCCCAACACAGCAGGAAATCAACCAGCCACCGGCTGGTTTTTGTTTCAAATTATGCTCCCTTGAATAAAAAAATGTGTTTTATGTTACGATCCAGTAATACTAACGTTAGAAATGTATGCGCTAAACTAGCTACGTAGAAAATACCGTGGTAATGTAAGGAATGGTATTTGATTCTGCGAAAAAGGCATGGAAGAAAGCGTGTACTTTAGCAGGCAATAGGCTATTAAATTTACAATTCTTAGAATTAAGGTGTTATTAGCTCACCATTGTGTGGGCCTTTGGATTAAACAAGCTTGATCCCGACGAAAAACTGTATTGTATAGGTTGACAGTTTCGAGCAAAAAATTGGTTGATGGCAGTCTTGGTCAATAGCATCTATTTAAATTAAAAGCCAAAGCCAAGTGATTGTTTTCTCGCCTTGCCATGTTCATTTAACTCTGGAGGTATAGTTCATGTCCGTTCGCCTATATATAGGTAATTTGCCTAAAGAAGAAATCGATCGTCAAGATTTGCAAGCAGTTTTTGCAGCAGAAGGTGAAGCTGTAACTACTAAATTAATTAAAGACCGCAAAACTGGCAAATGCCGTGGTTTCGGTTTTCTTACCGTCAACAATGACGAACAAGCTGACGAAATCATTGAAAAGTATAATGGTCAAATGTTTAAAGACACTGCCATTAAGCTAGAAAAGGCATTACCTCGGACAAAGGGTGAAGAGGGCGACGAACAAGCTCCTAAACCAGTTACTCTGGCTGGTAGTAGTACGCCCACTCCTACCGTTAATAGAGAAGGTAGAGAAGGTAGCCGTCGGGAGAAAAGCTCTAAAAAGCCCCGTCGTGGCGGCGGTGGCGGCGGTTCTCGCGACAACAGCACCACAACAACTACCGATTCAGACGCTATTCGTCCCGATCCTCGTTGGGCTTCGGAATTAGAAAAGCTGAAGCAGATGCTAGCTGCACAAACTACGAATTAATCCTTAAGGGAGAGAAATTAAAAATTAAAAGTCAGAATTTTTTTTGATTTTTAATTTTTAATTGTTGATTATCATCTGGCTGCTTAGTTACAAGCTACTTGCAGCTATTTTTGTAAGTGCATATCGATACAACTTATCTTGTATAGAGTTGCTGTTAAAGCCTGCTAATAAAAAAAATTAAGTTTTTGCGATTAGACGCATTAAAAAGGTAACTGAAGATAAGTGCGATGCCTACGGCGGGCTGCGCCCACGCAGGAATTATCTTGATTTGACAAGTTATAGTCGGTAATGGCTAGCTTCATACTGCCAATAAAATCAGAGGCGCGATTGCTCTAAAGATAATTTACACTCAAGGTAAGACCGATCATTTGCAGCTTCTGTTATGTCCTCAACTCTAGATTCTTTGCCACCTGCGCTTGCTAAAATTGTCCAGCGCTTTCAACGCGCTTCTGAACCGAAGCGGCGCTACGAACAGCTAATCTGGTATGCTCAGAAGCTCAATGAGTTCCCAGAAGCTGATAAATTACCCGAAAATAAAGTTCCTGGTTGCGTGTCTCAAGTTTATATTACGGCAGCCTTGAATGACGGTAAGGTTGTGTTTCAGGGCGAGTCTGATTCCCAGTTAACCAAAGGTTTAGTAGGGCTGCTAGTTGAAGGATTACAGGGACTAACGCCAACTGAAATTGTCCAACTTACCCCAGATTTTATTCAAGAAACAGGCTTAAACGTTAGTCTGACACCTTCCCGCGCTAATGGATTTTACAACATTTTTAAAACCATGCAAAAAAAAGCGTTGGAATGTAAGTTAGATTTGCCTAGCTAAACTTGGTTATTGGTCATTGGTCATTTGCAAAGGACAAAGGACAAATGACAAATAAATAAGGTACAACTACCAAAATTTAGTGTCATGTCAACCAATGTATTATCCACCTCTGCTGCTATTGGCTTTGGTGGAGTAGTTCAAGAATATCTCTGGAATTGGGAAAATCAGCAATTGCGTGTTGTTTATGAAACCCTTGGTAAAGGTTCACCGTTATTACTATTACCATCTTTCAGCAGTGTTTCGACTCGCTTGGAAGTAGGTGAACTTGCCAAATTACTAGCTCCCAATTTTCAAGTTGTAGCCATAGATTGGCCTGGATTTGGTGAATCTTCTCGCCCTAGCTTGAATTACCGACCGGAAATATATCAGCAATTTCTGGAAGATTTTGTCAAAGCTGTTTTTAATACTCCCATTACTGTAGTAGCGGCTGGTCATGCTGCTAGTTACGTTTTACAATTAGCTGTCAAGCAGGCTACTTTCTCAAAGATTGTGTTGTTAGCTCCTACTTGGCGTGGGCCTTTGCCGACAATGGGCGCAAGTCAGCAAATAGCTGGCATGGTGAGAGGATTGGTGCGATCGCCTATACTTGGTCAAGCTCTCTACAAACTCAACACTACCCAATCCTTCTTAAGTTTGATGTACCGTCGCCATGTCTTTACTGACGCGGCTAAAGTTACACCCAATTTCATTGAGAAGAAGTGGCACACAACTCAACAACCAGGAGCGCGATTTGCATCTGCTGCCTTTGTAACTGGTAATCTTGATGCTGTACACGAACAATCTGATTTTCTGGAACTTGTGCAGTCTTTAACCATACCGCTCATGGTAGTAATTGGAGAATCCAGCCCCCCTAAATCACGAGAAGAAATGAACGCTTTGGTAGCTTTACCAGGAGTGAGAAGTGTTGTTATTCCCGGTTCTCTGGGGCTACATGAAGAATACCCAGCAGTTGTTTTAGAAGTAGTTCGATATTTTTTGTTATCTCCATAAAATTAAATCTTTACATTGCACGTTGGTGCGAGACTAGGATTATAGAACTAGCCCTTTCGAGATGGGTAAAAATATTAGTCAATAAATTCTTTTAAACCCCAGAGGCGCAGAGGACACAGAGAGAAGCAAATGCAGTTCTCGCACTTTTTCTCTCTGCGCTCTCTGCGCCTCTGCGGTTCGTTAAAAAAATGACTTTGACAAAGAGAAATAACAGCAAGTTCGCACAAAAATATAAAAAGATTTATCATGGGCGATAATGATTATCCATAAGGTGAGACAAGAGGAATTTAGAGTATGGTGGCTGACGTAATCGACAATTCAGTTCCCGTTACTGTTCTTACAGGCTATTTGGGAGCAGGTAAAACGACTCTACTCAATCACATCCTCACCTACGAACACGGCAAAAAAGTTGCTGTGATTGTCAATGAATTTGGGGAAGTGGGTATTGATAATCAATTGATTATCGATGCAGATGAAGAAATTTTTGAAATGAATAATGGCTGTATATGTTGTACAGTGCGTGGCGATTTAATTCGCATCATTGGCAATTTGATGAAGCGGCGCGATAAATTTGACCATTTAGTAATTGAAACAACTGGATTAGCCGATCCTGCACCAGTGATTCAGACATTTTTTGTTGATGAAGATTTACAAAGCCAACTGTCTCTAGATGCGGTGGTGACAGTCGTAGATGCCAAGCATATATGGCAGCACTGGGATGCAGACGAAGCCCAAGAACAGATTGCTTTTGCCGATGTAATTTTACTTAATAAAACAGATTTAGTAGCACCAGAAGAGTTAGATGAATTAGAAAAACGGATTCGGGCGATGAATGCGATCGCAAAAATCTACCGCACCCAAAACTCTGAACTAGGAATGGATGCTTTGTTGGGTGTAAAAGCCTTTGATTTAGAACGCGCATTAGAAATTGATCCAGATTTCTTAGGCGAAGATGCCCATGTACACGATGAAACTGTCTATTCTGTGGCTTTAGTAGAAGCAGGTGCAGTTGATGGAGAAAAATTAAACACTTGGCTTTCAGAGTTACTGCGTACCCAAGGCCCCGATATTTTTCGGATGAAAGGCATTTTAAATATTGCTGGAGAAGATAATCGATTTGTATTCCAAGGGGTACACATGATATTTGATGGCAAACCCGATCGCCCCTGGAAACCCAGCGAAACCCCCAAAAACGAACTAGTCTTCATCGGTCGCAACCTTGATGCAGCAAAACTAAAGCAAGATTTTCTCGCTTGTCTAGCTTAAATAGGGAGTGGGGAGTAGGGTATTTACCATTTCCCATTCCCTATTCCCCATTCCCCATTCCCCTTTACAAATATGAACTCCACAACCAAATCAAAGGAATTTGAACAACACTATTCAGGAACACTTTCAGATTATGTAACTGCGATCGCTTGGTCGCCAAAAGTTAAAACTTTAGCAGCAACTTCCGCCGCCGGTGAAGTGGTTCTGTGGAATGATGGCGAACTCACAACTTTACAAGCTGGTAACGGTAAATCAGTAGACTGTCTCGCCTTTTCCCCAGATGGAAAATTTTTAGCTGTTGGTGGACAAGATGGACAAGTAAAAATTTGGCAGAATACTGAATTAATCGCCACCTTGGAAAATGCCCCCGCATGGGTTGACAAGCTAGCTTGGAACTACACCAGTAACCAACTAGCTTTTAGTTTGGGGCGTTACGTGCAAGTTTGGGATGCAGATACTCGTGAAATTGTCGTGACGCTGAATTTTGACAACTCTTCCGTATTGGGTATAGATTGGCGCATTGACGGACAATACTTAGCCATTAGTGGTTATAAGGGAGTCAAGATTTGGCATAGTCAAAACTGGGATGAAGAACCATACAGCTTAGATATGACTACTGTCAGTTTAGCTATGGCTTGGTCGCCCGATGGTAAATTCCTCGCTTCTGGCAATATGGATCGTAGTGTCACCGTTTTGGAATGGAACAACCCCGACCCTTGGGTGATGCGTGGTTTCCCTGGAAAAATTCGCCAATTGGCATGGTCAGAAGCTATGACCAAAGTGGGTGCGCCAATCCTGGCATCTTCCAGTGTTGAAGGTATTGTGGTGTGGGAGAAACTAGAGGATGATACTTTAGGTTGGGAAGCACGAGTATTAACAAATCATGTGGGTGTGATCAATGCGATCGCCTTTGCACCAAAAAGTTTCCTTCTCGCTTCTGCTGCTGCTGACGGCTGGTTGTGTTTGTGGAACCAAGCCAAGGAAGTATCTCAAATTATCACAGGTGTCTCAGGAGGTTTTTCGACCTTAGCTTGGCATCCCCAAGGCAAATTACTGGCCGCAGGCGGTGAGCAAGGCGAATTGGTTATTTGGTCAAAGGTTTTACGAGGTCAAGGATTTGGGCGCAGTTAAATAATACTCAGTAATTAAAGTTGAACCTCGACAATTTATTGGTTATGCTGTATCACCAAAGGTATTTTTGTGTAAATTATGAACATAGTGAAACTGATTTTACTTGCTTTTCCCGCATTTCTGGTATCCATGCTGCTGATAGTTAATCCAGTACACGCATCCAGCCTCAAATCTCTAGATGCTACACAAGTTGTTACTGTAGCATCTACACATCAAATTCCTGATCTGGCAACCCCGAACTTGATTCAAACATCCAATCCGATTATTGATCAAGTTGGTTGCAATTGTGCAAACTGTGTTCAGTCTAGATTCCAATCGCTACAAGGCAAGCTGCCATCAGTGGGTTTTTAATAAAGTTAAAAGTTATGAATCTTGTAGGGGCACAGCAATCCTGTGCCCTTATTAATTATTAATTAGCTTTTTGTACATAGCGATCGCAACTGCGGCATCATTATTTAATTAAGGTCATACCTTAAAAACCAAGTAGGAAAGTATTTAGGTGAATCCCTAAATACAGAGAAACCTGCTGGTAAGCTAGTGAAGTTGGTGCGAACGCGAACAGTATGCCGTAGGCGATCGCAATCTGCACCCAAGCTGTTAAGCTCTTGTTCAAAGAGCTAGTCCGGGGATTAGAAAACTTGCTAGAGTGAACAGAGTTAGCCTTAATGTCTAATCGCCAAAACCTATACATCTCATGGATTTTGCTAATATTGCATCCCAGTTAAACGCTGGAACGATTTTGCCAGAGGGGATTGTTATTCTCACCCTCTTAGGGGTTTTGATTGTTGATTTGATTTTGGGGCGTACATCCGCGCGCTGGATTGGATATCTAGCGATCGCAGGTTTATTTGCTTCCATTGTCGCCCTATATTTTCAATGGGACAATCCTAATCCCATCTCTTTTACCGGTGGCTTTAATGGTGATGACCTGAGTATCGTCTTTCGCGGCATCATTGCCTTGTCTGCGGCTGTGACTATACTGATGTCAATTCGCTACGTCGATCAAAGCGGCACTCCTTTAGCCGAATTCATCGCTATTTTGCTGAGTGCTACTTTAGGAGGGATGTTTTTATCCGGGGCTAGTGAGTTGGTGATGATTTTCATCTCCCTAGAAACCCTGAGTATTTCCTCTTACTTGCTGACAGGTTATACCAAGCGTGACCCCCGATCCAATGAAGCGGCACTGAAATACTTGTTAATTGGAGCTTCCAGTACAGCAGTATTTTTGTACGGTGTATCGCTGCTGTATGGATTATCTGGAGGACAAACTGAATTAAGTGCGATCGCTAATGGCATTGCCACAGCGAAACTGGGACAATCTTTAGGTTTAGTGATTGCCCTGGTTTTTGCGATCGCAGGTATTGGCTTTAAAATCTCCGCTGCACCCTTCCACCAGTGGACACCAGACGTTTACGAAGGCGCTCCCACCCCAGTCATCGCCTTTTTATCTGTTGGTTCCAAAGCAGCTGGGTTTGCCCTAGCCATCCGCTTGCTGACAACAGCCTTCCCTCTTGTTGCAGACGAGTGGAGATTTGTCTTCACTGCTCTAGCCGTTCTCAGCATGATTTTGGGTAACGTAGTCGCCCTAGCCCAAACCAGCATGAAACGAATGCTAGCTTATTCATCCATTGCCCAAGCAGGGTTTGTGATGATTGGCTTGATTGCTGGCACACAAGCCGGGTATGCCAGTATGATATTTTACCTACTGGTTTACTTGTTCATGAACCTGTGCGGCTTTACCTGCATCATCCTGTTCTCACTGCGGACAGGAACTGACCAGATTGCCGAATACTCCGGCTTATATCAAAAAGACCCACTCCTAACATTGGGGTTGAGTATTGCCCTGCTTTCCTTGGGTGGTATTCCACCATTAGCTGGGTTTTTCGGTAAGATTTACTTATTCTGGGCTGGTTGGCAAGCAGGACTTTATTGGCTAGTCTTGCTGGGCTTAGTTACCACTGTCGTCTCTATCTACTACTACATTCGCGTAGTTAAGATGATGGTAGTCAAAGAACCCCATGAAATGTCCGACGCGGTAAAGAATTATCCGCAAGTACGTTGGGATTTGCCTGGACTAAGACCTTTGCAAGTCGGGTTGGTAATAACATTAATTGCCACTTCCCTAGCAGGGATTTTGTCAAATCCACTGTTTACATTGGCTAACAATTCCATCTCCAATACCCCATTTTTGCAAGCAACAATCAACAGTCATGTAGAAGCACAAAATCTGCTGCTTTTGCCAAAGTTAGATTCGGTTAGTCAGTCTCAACCCTCAGTTGATTCTATCGCTAAGATTTAACCGATTCTCAATATAACTTTGTACTCTAAGACACGCCTGTTTGCTAATTAGCAGACAGGCATTTTTCGTATCTATTAATACTAATTCCGCATGAAGATATACTTATAGGACTTATGCAAAAGAATGTCACTAGAAGTGTTTTATGTAAGTCCTAAAATTTTATGAGACTTAGTTAACAGGTATCTTGATAACAAATTCTGCACCTTTTCCTGGAACAGAAAAACAGCTCAGTTGTCCGCCATGTTTTTCAACTATAATTTGATAGCTTACAGATAGCCCTAGTCCTGTGCCTTTACCCACGGTTTTAGTAGTGAAAAACGGATCAAATACCTTTGAGTGAACTTGTTCATCTATTCCTAAACCATTATCAGCAATACTAACCGCAATCCATTTTTCATTGATTACCTCAGTTTTGATTTGAATTTGAGGATTATTATTTGTCAGCTTTTGATTGTCAGTTGTTTGTGAATTGACCGCTAGCGCCTCAAGTGCATCGATCGCATTAGCAAGAATATTCATAAACACTTGATTAAGTTGACCAGGATAGCAAGTTACATTAGGTAGCTGACTATATTTTTTAATGACTTTGATTTGTGGGTACTCATGCCTAGCTTGCAGTCGATGCTCCAAAATCATTAAAGCACTATCAATTCCTTCATGTATATTGACTTGTTTAAGCTCTGCTTCATCTAGTCTCGAAAAATTACGTAGTGATTTAACAATTTCCTGAATTCTCTCTGTTCCCACTGTCATTGACTGGAAGAGTTTAGTTATATCTTTAATCAGAAAATTTAAGTCTATTTCTTCTAGTTTCTGTTGAATTTCTGGAGGAGTATTTGGACAAACTTGTTGATAAATTTGCACCAATTTCAGTAAATCATGAGTGTATTTCTGGGCGTGGTGGAGGTTCCCATGAATAAAACTGACAGGGTTATTTATTTCATGAGCAATACCAGCAACCATCTGACCTAAACTAGACATTTTCTCAGCTTGGATAAGCTGAGTTTGGGTCAGTTGTAGTTCGTTTAGTGTTTCTTGTAAATCAGTTGTACGTTCCTCAACCCGAATTTCTAACTCTTGATTAGCTTTTTTGAGTGCTTCCTCCGCTTGTTTACGTCTCTGAACTTCTTTTGCTAACTCATCGATTTTCTGGTTTAGGAGAACAAAATTACTGCTGGCTAAAGTTCTATTTTCTAAGCGTAAGAGAATTAAAGCTGAAGATTCAGGAGACCAAGGTTGAATAACGGCTCCTTGGCTACGACATATTAACGTTTGTCCATCATTCTTTCGTAAAGTCAAGGAGCCAATAACCATTGCTCTACTACTTGAACAAGCTTGCAGGTACTTTACAACATCGTCAGTAGCCTGAGTTACAAGTTCAATAAGCATTTTTCCCCGCAGTTCTTGACGACGTAACCCCAGCATATCTGCTACTGGTTGATTGGTCGCTAACAACTGACCTTCTCCACTGACCAGGAGTAAAGGTTCTGGTAAAACTCTGGCAAATTCAAGAAATTGTTCAGGAGTCATGGGGCTTCCAATTTCAGGGTTCGATTCTAATTTACATATCTGCACTCAAGCTTGTATCCTACGGTTAGTTTAGTGATGAAGAGTTTATACAGATTCTAGTCCCCTGAAGTATTCTCGACCTTCTGCATCTTCTGCCTCTTCTGTAAATTTTAAGTAAACAATAACTTTGCATCCAGAAGCACCCTGTGCTATTGTCTCTTGCAATTCTACTTTCGCATATCCCAGATTATTAGCTGCGATCGTCCCAAAGACGTTTGAAGTCATCATACACATGACAGGGCGATTAAGCACTTTTTCCCCAAATGGGCAGACGCGGTTGCCAAAGACAATTTTTTCATCATCCTGCTCAACAACATAAAAATCGCCCTGAATGCGTTTTTTTAAATCAATCAAGACATCAGCGACCTGCTTACGAGAGAGTTTGGAGACTTCCAGAGCAGATTTGTAATCTTGGTCAAGCTGCGTAGCCATCCTTTCACCAACTACGCTAATAAATCCAGAAGCTTCTTCTAAGCCAACTACATCCTGCAAAGTGCCAGATAATTCTCTGATGAGTGTACGTAAAAATATATCGCGTTCTAAAGAAAGATTAAGCGTAGCTATGGAATGATTAAGTGCATTGGTCATAAATTTTAAGCATACAATTTGGGAACTACAGTTATAGAGTTCCCCAAAATGACCATAAAGTAACTGCTTGATAACTTTCTTTAGAAGATTTGGTGCTTGCTTGTGTTTATAATAAATTGTGATCGCTATCACAATTTATTCGGTCACGATCACCTGATTCTACATTGAACATTTATTTTAACTAATATTAATTTGAATAATTGATAGACTCCTCCAAGGAAACTGACACATTGCTGAAGAACTTCTTCAACTGCTGATAGAGAATCTGGATTGTTACCGTGACCTACTACTGTTTTAAACATAAAAGTTCCGATAACAGCACTTAGTATGATTAGGAAATGGGAAGTTTAATAATAAATTCTGAACCGTTTCCTAGTGCTGAATTTACCTCCAGGGTTCCTCCATGTTTTTCGACAACAATATGGCGAGCAATTGATAATCCTAATCCTGTGCCTTGACCCACAGACTTAGTGGTGAATAAATGGTCAAATATTTTTTCCTGGACATCAGCCGACATCCCTACCCCATTATCTTTAATCCGAATTAAAATATGGTTATTGTCTTCGGTAAGAGTGGTCTGAATCAGAATTTCATTAGGATTTGCTTCAATTTCAATATAAGTTCGTCCTATATTAGACTCCTCCAAAGCATCAATAGCATTAGCTAATAAATTCATAAATACCTGATTTAACTGTCCGATAAAGCATTCTAAATCTGGCAAAATATCGTAACTTTTAACTATTTTAATATCGGGTCGAGCCTCGGATGCTTTTAAGCGGTGTTTGAGAATCATAATTGTACTGTCGATGCCATCATGAATGTTGCAAAAAACTTTGCGATCGCTATCTGCACGAGAGAAAATTCTCAGACTAGTACTAATATTACGAATGCGCTGTATACCCTCTTTCATTGAAGAAATTAAGTTAGGTAGATCAGAAAGTATATACTTCAAATCTATCCCTGCAATTTCCTCTTGAATTTCTGGTACTGGATTAGGATAGTGTTGCTGATAGAGGTTAATAATATTAACCATGTCTTGGAAATATACTGAAGCATGTCCGAGATTGCCATGAATGAAACCAACTGGATTATTAATTTCATGAGCAACTCCTGCTACTAATTGGCCAAGAGCAGACATTTTTTCTGTCTGTACAAGCTGAAGTTGAGACTCTTGTAGGTCTTTTAATGCCCTAGACAAAGCTGCTGTCCTTTCTGCAACTCGTTTCTCTAAAGTTTTTGTGAGATTTCGTAATTGGAGATGGGTTTTAATTCTAGCGAGTAACTCTTCTTCATGAAAGGGTTTAGTAATATAATCAACTGCACCTATACTTAGACCCTTCACCTTACTATTAGTATCCGAGTTAGCTGTCATAAAAATTACTGGAATATCACAAGTAACTGAATTTTCTTTCAGCTTTTGACAGGTTTCGAATCCATCTATTCCTGGCATCATTACATCTAATAGAATTAAGTCAGGCAGTTTATCTTCAGCCTGTTGAACTGCCCTCTTCCCATCATTTTCTGTAACAACTTTAAAACCAACATTCGTTAATATATCAAAGACAATTTCTAAGTTTGTAGTCGTATCATCCACTACTAAAATTAAACTATCTTCTGGGAGATTAAGCATTTGTAGATATGGCTTGTAATTCATGTATTTAAATTAAGTTAACTCCTTATTTATTGTTTACTATTGCCTGCGATCGCAGCTAAGTCACATATATTTTGCAGACTGACTGGCAAATTTATCCTCTGACAACCATATAGTTCCCAAAAACTCTGATAACAGCAACATTCTCACGCTAAATTGCTCTATGCAACTACGCGAGCGATCGCTCCAACATGGCCATCAACTACAAATCTGCACTTTCACTAGAGTCGCAGCTCCTCTTTCATGAAGACGATCGCTCTAAAATTAGTCATTATTACCCTTGTCTTTTTATAGATGTAGTGCTAGTGTTACATTGTTGATGCCCATCAGTTAACTTTTTCAGTTAGTCAAGCATATTTCTCATAAAGAGACACAGAAGTGGCTACTTTTATTTTTTAATGAAAGTATCTAGATAACTGTTGAAATATTTATATGTGTGTACACACTACTATTTAGTGGCGTAAATGAAACTTGTGCGTTTTAAAATATAAATTTTTTAAAAGTTTTCAAAAGCTCTTTAAAGAATAATATTGAGCTACTGTCTGTGTGGTAGGGCGACCAAATTTTTAGGTACTTTAAACTAATACATTGTTATGAATCAATTAGTTTATACTGGTTTGTACTGTCCATTTTTATCTCATATCAATGAGCATGTTGATGTTTTAGAAGAGTATGCTCTTGAATGGATAACTCGCTTTAACTTACTGGCAAATGAATCAGTTTATCAACGCTTCACAAAGTCAAATTTTTTCAAGCTAGTAGCAGGTGCTTATCCTTACTGCGATCTAGAAAGAATAAAGATTGCTAGTGACTTGTTCAGTTGGCTGTTTATTTGGGATGACCAATGCGATATGTCAGATTTAGGACAAAAACCTGAAGTACTCAAGCTTTTTCACAAGAGATTTATTGAAGTATTAAATGGAGCAGAACTTAAAAGCAATGACATACATCTTAGCTATGCTTTAAGTAACCTCCGACAACGGATGCTCCAAATAGGGAGCATAAAATGGTTCCATCACTTTGTTTGTAGCTTTGAGGAATACTTTGCCGGATGTGTAGAGGAAGCAAGTAACCGCGCACAGGAAATTATACCGGATATTGATACTTATATCAGAATACGGAACTTCAGTTCAGCTGGCGATCTTACCGTAGTACTGATTGAATTTTGCGATCAATTGTTGATTCCTGATATTTTACGACAGCACGACATCTTCAAAAAACTCAAGGAGAAGACAATTAATATTCTTGCCTGGTGTAATGATATCTTTTCGTATGCTAGAGAAATGGCAAGTGGTGATGTTCACAATCTAGTATTAGTATTGCACTATCAACAGCAAATACCTCTAGAATTAGCGATTAAGCGTGCAATCGAAATCCACGATCGAGAGGTACAAGAACTAATTAAATTACAAGCATCTTTGCCCTCTTTTGGAGAAGAATTAGATGCTGAACTCGCAAAATACATATCAGGAATGTACGCCTGGATACGCGGAAATCTCGATTGGTACTTTAATTCAGCTCGCTATCAAACTGTAGAAAGGCTGGAGTTAGTAGAAACTTTGGAGCTAGATAAACCTCAAAGCAATACGAAAGTTTTATTACCATCCTGAAAAAATACCATTTCAGTTAATATTTTTCACAATGCTCTCAATAATTTTTTTTTAAAGCGTAGTTGGGAGCATGTGAAATTTTACTGCTTCAAAGTTAATCAATATTAATCCAAAATCAACGATAAAAAGTAACACAATTTCAGTATGAAAAATAAAATCCAACTACCTAATCCACTCAAAACTCCCTCCTTACTCCAGAAAATCCAGTGGGTTGCAAACCCTGTTAGTTTTATGGAAAATGCAGCTCAACAATATCCCGATATTTTTACTGCTGAGGTAATTGGTTTTGGGGATACTGTGGTTTTCGTGAACCATCCTCAAGCAATTAAGGAAATTTTCACTAACGATAGGAAGAAGTTTATATTCGTTGGTGAAGGGAACAGAGTTTTTGAACCCTTAGCCGGGGAATATTCACTCCTAATGCTGAACGGTGAACGCCATAAACGTCGGCGACAACTCATAATGCCTTCTTTTCATGGCGAAAGGATGCGAGCCTATGGTTCTTTGATCTCTAATTTGACTGAACAAGTTTTGAGTCAGTTACCACTAAATAAGCCCTTTTTAGCTCGTACTGCAATGCAGGAGATTTCTCTGCAAATTATTTTGCAGGCTATCTTTGGCTTGCATGAAGGAGGATATTATCACGAAATCAAGCGCTTAATGACGTTGCTTCTGGATCTCTTTGGCTCACCCTTGACTTCTAGCTTTCTCTTTTTCCCCTTTCTACAACAAGATTTAGGAGCTTGGAGTCCTTGGGGATGGTTTCTGCGTCAACGGCAACAAATTTATGAATTGCTTTACGCTGAAATTGCTCAACGTCGGGAGCAACCCAATCCAGATCGCGTGGATATCTTATCGTTGCTGATGTCAGCACGAGATGAAGCGGGTAACCCCATGACAGATCAAGAGCTGCGCGATGATTTAATGACGCTGATTATAGCAGGACATGAAACAGTGGCAACAGCAATGGCTTGGGGATTGTATTGGATTCATCATTTACCGGAAGTCCAAGAGAAATTGCTTCAGGAACTTGATTCTCTCGGTGATTCCCCAGATCCTATGAGGATCTTCCAACTGCCTTATCTCACGGCTGTTTGTAATGAAACTTTGCGAATTCACCCTGTTACGATGTTTGCGTTCCCCAGGCTAGTCCAAGAACCCTGTGAACTACTAGGACATCCTTTAGCTTCTGGAACATTACTGCTTCCCAGTATTTACCTGACTCATCAGCGTGAGGATTTATATCCCCAACCTCAGCAATTTAAACCAGAACGCTTTTTAGAACACGAATTTTCTACCTATGAATTCTTGCCCTTTGGTGGTGGAGTCCGTCGCTGTATAGGTGAAGCTTTGGCTATGTTTGAAATGAAGTTAGTATTAGCAAAAGTCCTGTCAGGCTATCAACTCAATCTAGTTGGTAAGCGCCAAGAGCGTCCTCAACGTCGAGGTTTTGCACTTGCCCCTGCTAATGGTGTCAAGATGGTAGTTACAGGAAGACGTGTGCGTGAAGAGCCTCTAGTGAATATGACAACTACACCCGTCTTTTAGCGAGCTGTCAGGGCTATTTTAATGAATATATAGCAATCCGAATTCAAACTTGAGAAAATATTGAGATTAAAAGTACGTATCTTAAAGCGTTTCAGCAATTTTCTATTTCACAAATGACAGGACTTACGCAACTGTCACAAGCAATGGCACGGTGTAACCGCGCCGCGCGCCAAACAACTACACGATAAACATGGGAACAGCCGGACGTTTTAGTTGCTGAACTAAATAATTTGATAACAATCCATGCTTAATTTGATAGATTGTTTGACCAGTTTTATAAGCTAAATCTTTGAGTCTAAGCCAAACTAAAATAGCGCAGGCAATATGATTTCTTTGAATACGTCCTTTACGGCATTGACATGATTCAATGCCAGTCAATTGTTTTAATTCTCGGTGAAACTCTTCAACCTTCCATCGAACTTTACACACTTTTTGTACAACGTCCGTAGAATCTTGAGATATATCGTTTGTAGCGATAAAATCCGTTCTGTCGGTGGAGACAGTTACCCGGAATAGTTTCACTTTTTTAGCTTGAGGAAACTTTTTTATTTTAACTAGTTTACCTAATTCTAACTCCTTTTCATCCCAAAATAACAATTCAATTCTTTGATAATCTTTTTGACCTGACGTATCATCAACCAGTCGATTACGTTTCAGAGGACAATAATAATATTTCCCTAACCCATCTATATATAACATCAATTTTTTTGTGGCATACCAAGTGTCCATCAAGACAGCTTTAAATGGCAAAAACTTATTATACACAAGGTTTTGCAGCATCTCCATCACATGGTCTATCTTTGTTTTACCATCTCTATCTGGATCATAAATTCGATAGTCAACTACCCAAAACTTTCCGATTTCATGATTGACATATACACAATTTACTAGCCCAATTCCTTGAATTACACCATGCTCGTTGCCACTATACTGGCGTTTACTTGGCTCTATTTCCACAGCGTATCGTTTATCAATTACTGTGTCATCAAAAACCAAATACGCATTATCATTTATTTCTATTAAATCTTTGACATTATCCCAAAGAATCCGAGGTGTTAATTTTTCGTTATTTAAATAACGGTTGATTTTATCGTGACTGATCTGCTCTAAATGCTCCGCCAAATTTGTGAGAGTATAATTAATCTGACTACTTAACAAGTACTGGCAATAATTAAGTTTAGTAAATCTCATAAACCTATAGGATTGATTTTATGCATCCTCAGCTAATTTTCTCATAATTTGATGAATACTTAACACAGCCGATTACTGTTACTAATTTCATCAATTTCCTTTGGGTATGCCACTTTTATATAGTATTTATGTACTATATAAATGCGATGGCTACGCCCGCCGCAGGCATCGCACTGTGCCAGTTGCGTAAGTCCTGAATGATTTAAGATTGCTATAGGGATTACGCATTGACAGAAAGGATTAAATAGGAACGATTTGAAAAACAACATTTGTTGTAGGGACAATTCATGAATTGTCCCTACAGTCTTACATTTTGGCTTGACAGATTACTAATCTAGCCGTCTAACTGTTGCATTGGTATCTCAATAGTAAACTTAGTTCCCTCTCCTGGCGTAGAATCACAGGTTAAACTACCTTTGTGTTTGTCCACAATAATCTTATAGCTAATTGATAACCCTAACCCTGTGCCACTTCCTACTGATTTAGTGGTGAAAAATGGGTCAAATATTTTTTGCTGTACTGCTTTTGTCATACCAGAACCGTTATCAGCAATCCGAATTATTGCCGTCTTAGAATCTGTTAGTTCAGTAAAAATGTGAATTTTTCCTACTAAATGAGAAGTCGATGATGACTTTATATCCTTGCTTACTTGTTCTTTGTCATTTACCAGCGATTGATGATCAATGACGAATGAATCTTCTAAAGCATCGATTGCATTACTCAGAATATTCATAAACACCTGATTTAGTTGACCAGGGTAACAAATAACTTCCGGTAATTTCCCATATTCTTTGATGACTTCAATCTCAGTAAAATTGCTTTTTTCTTTAAGTCGGTGTTGCAAAATCATTAAGGTGCTGTCTATCCCTTCATGAATATCTACAGGCTTCATCTCAGATTCATCTAGACGAGAAAAATTACGTAAGCTCAAAACTATATTTCGGATACGCGAACTACCAACTTTCATTGAATCTAGAATCTTTGGCAAGTCTTCTGATAGAAAATCTATATCAATTTCCTCATATTTATCCTCAATTAAAGGCGAAGGATGGGGATATTCTTGCTGATAAATAACTAGCAAGTCAAGCAAGTCTTGGACATACTCACCAGCGTGATTAATATTGCCATGAATAAAGTTAATAGGATTATTTATTTCATGAGCAATGCCCGCTACCATTTGTCCTAGGGAAGACATTTTTTCACTTTGAATCAATTGAATTTGGGTACGCTGTAATTCCTGTAAAGTCTCTTGTAAACAGTTATTTTTGTGGTTGAGTTCCTGCGTTCTTTTCTGGACTTTTTCTTCTAAGGTATGGTTGTATTCCTCTAAGATTTCTTTAGCTTTGGCCAAATTTTTGTAGAGTATAGCGTTCTCTAGGGATATTGCTGCTTGAGTAGTGAGGAGTTTGAGTACTTCTACGCGATCGCGTGTAAATGCTCCTGTTGTCAGATGATTTTCTAGGTAAATAATCCCAATCAATTTACCTTGATTTAAAAGAGGTATAGACAACAAACTCTTAGGTTCTTCACTAATAATATAGTTATCACTTGCTAGAAAAGAAACAGCCCTTGCATCATCAATAACCAAGATTTCTTTAGAGCGTTTAACGTAGTTAATCAAAGTAATGGGAACATCGTAGCTTGACTCAAGGGAAGTTGATGGAAACTCAGTGTAGGTATACTCAAAATTTGAACTTGAACAAACAGCTGTGACAGTTAATGCTAAGTTCTCACCTTCGCTCAAAATTAAAGCGCATTTAGAGGCTCCTGCATTCTCCATAACAACTTCCATCAAAGTAGAAAGTAGTCGTTCAAGCTCGATTTCTCCAGAGAGTGCTTGAGATGCTTTAATGAATGCGGCTAAATCCAGAGAGTCAGAAATACTTGTCTTCGATCCAATAACAGTTTGATGATTACTCAGAGTAGATAAAGATGATATAGATGTTTTATTGAAAGAAGTGTTTTCCTCGCTGGAGTTGATACTTACTTTTTCTTGCTGGAATATAGAACCAAGTAATTGAGGATAGCATTTTGCCAAATCATCAACTTTGGCTTTTGCTCCCCAATTAACGTATCCATAGTAGGCATCAATTAAGTAGGTTTGGGCAATTTTTTGCTTGCCCCATTTTAGATAAAATTTAGCTGCAAGTTCCTGAGCTAAAGCTATTTCATTCTTATAGTCATGTTCTTGAGCTAGGGAGATAGCACGGTCGTATCCTTCCATTGCTTCAATATATTTCCCTTCAACTCGATGCTTTTCTGCCTCTACCAAATAAAATTTATGCCAATTATTCATTGGAGCATGATATGCCCAATATTGCATCTTTTCTTGATTAGCCTGCACCCGATCGAGAATGCACTTTTGCTCTGAATCAGGTGCGTCAGTGTACACCGCCAGTTTAGCCAGAGAATCGTAAAAATAGAAAAAAGGAACAACCAGTTGCCCTGTACCACTATCTAAATACTTTTCTGCCAGGGTGGCATTTTCAGCTGCTTGAGCGAACTGCTGAAACAAGTAACATAAATGTAGTTTGTGGAAATATAGATACAAAAGCCCGATTCCATCCTTGGCTTCCAAGTGAAGCGGCAGCATTTTTTCCTCATCATAGGCTTCACCAATTAAACGACAAGGATCTTCTCCAACCCCCAATAAATTTAAGACACTCTGTTGATAGATACAATTCCAATTAAAGGCTCTTTCTTGCTTAATTTGCTTCAGGGCATTGCTGTAGTTTGCTATTTCTGGTTCCAGCCCTATCAGTTCTCTTCCTATGGAATAACAACAGAAGCAATAAGACTGAAGAGCTGTGGCTGCAAATTCTAAATTACCCGTTTCCATCACCAGAGAGTAAGCCTCCAGTACAGGATTTAATGTTTCTTTAGGATGCTCTTTCCAATGCCGGATACCTGCATGAAATACTACCATAACTTTTGCTTCAACTTCTTTAGCGTTGTATTTAGCCACCAAAGTTAAAGCTAGTTTGCCAAAATGATAGCCAGACTCAATATCTCCCATTCCGCTACAGAGGATCGTTCCGTAAAGAACGTATGCAAAGGCGGACAAGGGAGCATTGCCATATTTGAGTGATAAGTTAATTTGTTTCAGAACAATCAGTAGAAAAAGTTCAGGAGTGACTGCATAGGCAAAAAAAAGTGCATTGGATAGAATCTGCATAACTACCAATGTTTGTTTTGCCGTCATTTCTGGCAGGTCAATTAAATCCTCAATACGCTTTCCATTTAAATTTGATATTAATTCAGCGATCGCTAGCTGAATATCTGACTGGCTCGGCTTTTCAGGCAACTCAACTTCCAATAAGTTTAGAACACTTAGTGCAGTCCTGACAGATTCTAGTGCTTGGTTCTGCGCTCCATAGGCTTTAATTTTGACTTCATAAACTTTTACTTTCTCCAGCAGTGTTTTCGCTCGTGCCAATACTACCTCTACTAATTGCTCCATTTGCCTAAAGTCGCCAGCTAGATATGCTGCCTCTGCTGCTGTCTCATACAAAGCTAGGATGAGCTTATATTTGGTCTCCCAGCCATCATCGTCCATCAGTTGAATGCCAGTAGTTAAATACTTAACAGCAGATGGATAAGCTGTTGATGCTAAAGCTTTTCTTCCAGCAGTTAGATTCATCTGGGCTAGTTCATCTCGTTTAGTTTGAGGAGATATGAATTCTACTGCGATATTAAACTGATTGACAAGTTCAAAAATCTTTTCTTCCTGTTCTGCAACAGGAATATTGTTCAATAACAGTAGCCCAATTTTTAAGTGAATTGGCTTTTTTTGTTCTTCAGGAATTAAAGAATAAGCTGCTTGCTGCACCCGATCGTGTACGAATTTATATTTAGGTAGCTGTAAATTAGAACTGGAAAATTCTATAGATTCTATTCCATGAACAATGAATTCTTGATTAGTATTTTCTTTCGCAAAGATATTGTAATTTTCAGTCTGTGGTAAAATTAGTCCATCAAGTAAGGCTTGCCACAAATCTGAGGCTGTATCTACTACAGATTTTTCGTTGACTATCGCTAGACTATTTAAGTCAAATTGATTACCAATACAGGCAGCTAGTTTCAGAACCTTTTGGGTATATATTG
Source organism: Nostoc sp. C110 (assembly GCF_043099725.1). GTDB lineage: Bacteria > Cyanobacteriota > Cyanobacteriia > Cyanobacteriales > Nostocaceae > Nostoc > Nostoc muscorum_A. Next base: position 6,672,704 of record NZ_CP171148.1, read on the forward strand.
GCAATTTTTCTATTTGTAGGGCAATAAATTCTACTACATCATCTGTGAGAGCTAACTCTTTAACTTTGGAAATATCATACTGCCAATGACCAACATCAAAGTTTAATACAATTAGCTCATCATCGTGTAAAGACTTGAGGAATTGGACTGAAAAAAATGGGTTGCCTTTGGTTTTGGCAAACACCATCTGGGTAAGAGGAACCGCGACTACTTCAGCACAATGGAGAGTATCAGCAATGAGATGATTTAAATCACCCTGATTTAAAGGCGCTAAAGTGATTGTATTAATAGCTACTCCGGTTTTTTCAATTTCCTGTAGTGTCAAATAAAGTGGATCTACTTTGAAAACTTCATTGTCTCGATAAGAACCAATTAACAATAAACCTCCCTGATTCTCATGCGTGTGTTCTGCATTTTCTGTCAAAGAAGATGAAATACTTTCACACATTAGTAACTGAATTATTTTTAAAGATGCTGTATCTGCCCATTGCAAGTCATCAAGAAAGATAACTAGGGGATGTTCTTTAGTTGTGAAGATTTGAATGAATTTTTGAAACAATAAATTGAAACGATTTTGGGCAGCACTGCCAGAGAGCTCTGTAACTGGAGCTTGCTTACCAACAATTTGTTCGAGTTCAGGGATTACATCGATAATTACCTGAGTTTGTGTACCCAATTCCCGCAGAATTTTGACTTTCCATTGTTGAATTTGGGCATCAGTTTCTGAGAGTAGTTGCCCGATTAAATCTCTAAAAGCTTGCACCAATCCTGATAAGGGAATGTCACGTTGAAACTGGTCAAATTTTCCTTTGATGAAGTAACTACGCTGTCGCACAATAGGTTTGTGGACTTCATTGACCACAGCAGTTTTGCCAATGCCAGAGAAACCCGCGACTAATATCATTTCTGTTGCCCCTTGTGTTACACGCTTAAAAGCAGCGAGTAGGGTTTCAACTTCACCTTGACGACCATAGAGTTTTTCAGGAATTACGAAACGGTCTGAGATGTCCCTCATGCCTACTTCAAAGGGTGCAATATTTCCTGTTTCTTGCCACTGCGTTTGGCATACCTCCAAGTCATGCTTTAACCCCAAAGCACTCTGATAGCGGTCTTCAGCATTTTTTGCCATCAGCTTGCTGATAATATCAGACACAATTGCCGGAATCTTAGAATTAATTCGGCTGGCTTTTAGCGGTTGTTTAGCGATATGAGAGTAAACTAACTCCATCGGATCTTTAGTCGTGAAGGGTAACTGTCCAGTGAGGAGTTGAAAGAAGGTAATACCAAGGGAATAAAAATCAGTGCGATAGTCGATACCCCGGTTCATCCTTCCAGTTTGTTCTGGAGAAATGTAAGCTAGAGTACCTTCTAAGATGTTGGGATTCGTGAGAAATTGAATTTCTCTTGGTAGGAGGGTGGCAATGCTAAAGTCGATGATTTTTACTTCATCGGTGGTAGGGTTTATTAGGATATTGGCAGGCTTGATGTCTTTGTGAATGATGCGATCGCGATGTAGTCCCTCAAGGGTAGAAGCAATTTTAATCGCAATGTTGAAAAACTCATTGAGAGAAAGACAGTTTTCCTTCTTTTCCTTGTTCTCTATTCGCCAGTCTTGCAGGGAAATGCCACCAAAATCTTCCATCACTAAGATGTAGCTGTTACGGTAGCTTTCTAGGCTATAGGTTTTGAGTATGCCAGGAATATCGAGGTTTTTGGTGATGATATACTGATTGCGGAACTGGGCGATTTCCGCGAACGTAGGATATTCATTCCGCATTAATTTGAGAACGACTGGTTTTTGGTCTTGTTCTCTAATGCCCCGATAAACTAGAGTTTTACTACCTGAGTATATTTGCTCGGTGATGTGATAGCCAGGAAACGCATATAATGTATCTAATACTACTAACATTGCGGAATATGCTCATAATTCTTGTTTCTATGTCTTAGTATTCCCGTGCGAAGGCTATCATTATCATGAAATAATAATTTCATTAGTTTAATTTGTATTAATAAAAATAATTTTTGAAGAAATATCTTCTCTGGAATTATGTGATTTTCAAGAAACTAATTTGCGTATAAAAACATAAGTTAGTAAAAATATTTTTACTAACTTTATCTGGCAAATGTTCCGTATTACTGGTTTCTATCTGTAGGTTATTTATCAAGTTCTGAAGCAGATTGTATATGAGAGACTAAGCAATAAAAAGCCTGCCGTTTTTCTTAGGTTAAGAACAAACTACGGCAGGTTTAGTTGGTCTAGAACTGTTTCAGTAGACTAACAACTGATACTATAGGACTCATATTTGATTATTGAAAAAAATCAGTATAGCTCAAAGAGCCTTCTTGACTATTGCCTGCCTCTCGCGCTTGCGCTGCGCTTCTCTGCGAGAGGCTTGTCTGCGACACGCTCCGCGAACGCGCACCACGCAAATAATTATAGCTACGCCACGCTGCGCGAACAGAAATCAAATCGGATTGCTATATTTATTTTTGAAGATGCACCTATAAAACTTACACAAAATTAAATATAGAGGTAATTCATGAATTACCCCTATATGTAGTTTTTCCTATTTTTGAATTTTGTTGTCAACGATGGTTTGTCAAGATAAGTATTTTTGAATTAACTATTTTTACCCGCTTTTAATCTGACACCCAGTATGATGAACCGGGTATTTCGGCTGCGATAATAATAATGAACACAAACGCTACTTTATTTTTTGTTTAATAAAGGTAACAACTTGAGTTAGCTGTTTCTTCAAGCCATCGATTTCAGCTTGCATTTTGACAATTTTCTCGTTCAACGCATTAATTTCTGCCTCAGAGACTCCTTTGGCAGTAGGGGTTGCGTTGCTTGCCGCCGTAGGCATCGCAATATTGGCAGCAGTAGGAGTTGCTACGGTAGCAGTATTTGCAACGCTAGGGGCTGCTACCGTAGTAGTAGCAACACTAGAAGTAGCAACTGTACTATTTTTAACAGCAACCCCTGCTCCTACTGCGACTAATTCTGGGCGCGGCTGTTTCGCCTTACTCATGGCTAACTTAATTGCGTTAATTAGTTGCTTCTGATCAAAAGGCTTGCCCAGAAATTCAAAGTATTCAAAGGGTTCTGTGATTTTCTCGGTTACTTCTTCCTTGCGACCAGACATGATCACCAAAGGAATTTTCCTTAATTCCGGATCGGCTTGAACTTTCTGGAAAACCTCCCAGCCACTCATTTTAGGCAACAGAAAATCCAGCATAATCAGGCTGAGTTTTTCCTGAAGAATGAAATTTAGTCCTTCCAAACCGTCTTTTGCTTCCAGTACCTCAAAATTGCCCGGAGGCAACATTTCTCGTACTTTTACCCTGACAACTGTAGTGTCATCGATAACTAAAATCTTGTTGCTTGCCACGACTGTTTGCTCTAACAGAAACTTTAAGTGTAAATAGCGGCTTTGCCGATTGTCCTTGAGAATCCTCCCACTATATACAAAATTTCTAGCAATTGGGGGATAGTATATTTCGGTATAAATGACATTGCTTAGAGGTGTTTTGTAAAACTTCTGCTGGCGCTCTTTTCGATTTATGTCATGGTGATATTTAAGGCTTTAGCTTTGTTCTAAGGCATAAAGCATATAAGGACACGGAGACACGGAGATATTAAGACCGTTTTCTGCGTCTATTCTTGTCTATCATTTGTCCATTGAAAGACCACTACTTTATATCCGTATCTTGCTTGGATGTCTATGATTTCGTCACAACAAGCCGAACTAAAGTCTGAAATTGCGGCAATGCCTAGCTGGTTACGTCGCCCTATCGGTAAAGCCAGTGAAATCTCTACCGTACAACGCATTATTAAGCAGCGCCAAATCCACACAATTTGCGAAGAAGGCCGCTGTCCCAACCGGGGAGAGTGCTATGCCCAAAAAACTGCAACTTTCTTGCTGATGGGGCCTACCTGTACACGCTCTTGTGCTTTTTGCCAAGTAGATAAAGGTCATGCACCGATGCCTCTTGATTTAGAGGAACCCCAAAAGGTAGCACAGGCAGTACAGCTTTTGGGATTGCGTTATGTGGTGCTGACTTCTGTCGCCCGTGATGACTTACACGATCAGGGCGCAGGTCACTTTGTAGAGACGATCGCTACTATCCGTCAGTTAAACCCAGAGACTCAAATTGAAGTGCTGACCCCAGATTTTTGGGGCGGTGCAGGTGTAGGAGAATCAGGTCAACGCCAACGCATAGCGATGATTGTAGAAGCCAAACCAGCTTGTTTCAATCACAATATCGAGACAGTGCGGCGGTTAACTGGGCCAGTGCGCCGGGGAGCCAAATACGATCGCTCGCTTTTGGTACTTGCTATGGTTAAAGAAATCGATTCGACAATTCCTACCAAATCAGGTTTGATGCTGGGACATGGCGAAACACTTGATGAAGTTGTCGAAGCAATGGCTGATTTAAGGGCTGTGGGGTGCGATCGCTTGACTATCGGGCAGTATATGCGTCCTTCTTTAGAACATCTCCCAGTCCAAAAATATTGGACTCCAGAGGAATTCGCTCAACTCGGCAGATTAGCATGGGAAATGGGATTCAACCATGTCCGTTCTGGGCCTCTGGTTCGCAGTTCCTATCATGCTGGAGAGGAGTGAAGAAGGGAATAGGTTACAGGGTAAAGGGTACAGATTATTCCCTGTCACCTGTCACCTGTCACCTCTCCCCCTAATCCAATTTCCAAATTCACACAAATATTCTTAAAGAATTTGGGTATTTGGTACGCCAGTTTGGTATTTCTTAAAAAGTCATGACAATTAGGAGAATCGCATTATGACTGCTAAAACAACGAAGAATCCTGCAAATTCCGCAGTTGCCGACAGTGGAGCAAAACCTCCCTACGCCTATCGCACAGGCTGGGCAATATTCTTGCTAGCTATCAATTTCTTGGTAGCGGCGTACTATTTCCACATTATTGAGTAGTTAGAAGTGGAATGGTGCTGCTCAAATCGTTCCTTTGAATAAACCTTTGGGACGAATGAGCAGCACCAAAATCATGATTAATAGTGCTACACCCTGTTTATACTGTGAACCCAGCCAGGGGGTGCTAATTTCTTGGACGATGCCAATGATAAAAGCTGCTGCGATCGCACCATAAGGGTTGCCAATCCCCCCAAGAATCACTGAGGCAAATAACGGTAAAATTAAGAACCACCCCATATTAGGACGCACGGCTGTAATCAACCCATACATACTGCCTCCCAATGACGTAAGAGTGCCAGCAATTAGCCAAGTCCAGAAAATTACTCGGTCAACATTAATACCTGAAACCCTGGCTAAGTCCAGATCGTCAGCAACTGCTCGCATCGCTTTACCAATTTTGGTATTTTGCAGCAGGTAATGCAGCGCGAAAATTGCTAGTATCGCTAACCCCAATACCAATAATTGATTTTGCGGTACTTTTAAACCAAAAATATCTAAAGCTGTAGTGACAGGTAAATTATAGTTTTGGTTCTTGCCACCCCAGATAAAAATAATCCCATTGCGAAGAAATAAGGCAAGCCCGATAGAAATAATAATCAGCGTAGTGGAAGTAGCACGGATAGAGCGCATCTTTGACCACAATAACTTTTCCGATAACAGCATTGCTGCTACTGTTCCCGCCGCCGCCAGGATCATTGACAGCCAAATATTAACTCCAATACTATTGATTAGCCAGGTGAGATAGGCTCCTAAAGTTAAAAAGTCACCATGAGCAAAGTTAGATAACCGTAAAATTCCATAAGTAAGAGTCAGTCCGACTGCGGCTAGAGCAATAATGCTCCCTACCGCAATCCCATTGACGATTAGTTGCGCGAATTGTGTATCCATAAGTCTTAAGTTGCTTTCACAAATTTTAGGTCAGTGGTTCAGATAATAATTTGTTTGGACTAGCTGCTAAATTCGACATCATAAGTTATGGTTTATAACAACATAAGTTATGGTTTATAAATAAAAAAGAATTGTCCGCTAATATACATAAAATCCTTTTTGGATTTTTATGTGAAGCTAAATTTGTTAAGCGGTCTAGTTGACCATGCAGCAGTACTCAAGCTTACCAGACCAAAACTCACAGATAGATGCAACGCCAAAACTTTTGACAACAATTCAGCAACTTCGCGCCAAGTTGTGGCTGGAGAGCAGCTTGAACCAGTTGCAAAGTCGCCTAAATCATTATCTGCTTTCTGCTTGTAACAATGTCCTACAGGCAGAAGTCGCAGAATCAGAAGTTCTCCAAGCTGTGGTTAACGAGATTAACAGTGTAATGAACAGCACTAATCTGGCACTTACAGATTATGCCGTCGGCATTGCTATGTTTCAACCACAAGAAACTGTAGCCACAGTTTGCTATATTTCTCGTTCTCCATCTCAAAACTCACAACCTTTATTTGTAGATGTGCTGACAGCAGAAAAAAAGCTGCTGTTGAGATTGCAAGAGGTTATAGAACTCAAAGATTTACAGCAACTTGAGAATCAACAGCCACCAAGCGCTTGGCGGTTAGCTGATGATTCTGGCAGCATTATGGGCTGGCTAATTATCGCCGCAGCGCCCCTAAGTTGCGATCGTGAGTCGCTCATAGAATCAAAAGCCCAACTCAGATCGCAATTGATGTCCAGGTCTGCCAACTACTGTACAACAGCTTTGGTACAACTGAGACAGATCCTATCTTGGCAGCAACAATATCAACAGTTAAGTAACTCCAATCAAGAATTAGAGCGCACCAATCAGCTGAAAAACCAATTTCTGGCAAACACCAGCCACGAAATTCGCACACCGCTTAGTTCTATTATTGGGTTTACCCATCTGCTTTTAGCTCCAGGGTACGAACCAACTATAGAACGTCAACGGGAGTATTTAAATATCATTCAGTCTAGCGGCAAGCATTTGCTAGCTCTGATTAATGATATTTTGGATCTTTCAAAAATTGAAGCAAACCAGCTAGAGGTGCAGTGGGAAAGTGTAGATGTACCACTGCTATGTAGCAATGTTTTGGCACTGGTGAAAGAGAAAGCCGCTAATAAGGGTTTAAGACTGTGCCTAGAAATTGACCCCGATATCACAAGCCTAGTAGCCGACTCTTTGCGACTCAAGCAAATGCTGTTGAATTTACTCTTCAATGCCTTAAAGTTCACCAGCAAAGGAAGTGTTGGCTTACAGGTTGTTCCCAAAGGTGGATCTGTACATTTTACAGTTTGGGATACTGGCAGTGGCATCTCTCAAGAAGACCAGACTCAATTATTTGAACCCTATTTCCAAATTGCCAAGGCTGTCGCTGGTGGCTCTGAGGGGACTGGTTTGGGTTTAGCAGTGACTCGCAAACTCGCCCAAATTCACGGTGGTTCTGTGAAAGTGGAATCTGAAGTAGATAGCGGCTCCCGTTTTACCCTTTTACTTCCCCTTAAGCAAGAGGTGGGAGTGGGGGGAGATGAGGAAGCAAGGGAGGCAGGGGAGGCAAAGTACTCCTTATCTCATTTGCCTTTAACGCCTAGTTCTTCTGTAGATATTTTGCTGGTAGAAAATGACTTACCCAATGCTGATTTGATGCAAATTTATCTACGGAAATTAGGATATCAGGTGACTTGGGTTAAGAATGCTGCTGAAATGTGGGAAGCTCTAAGACAGCTAGATCCAGCAGTGATTTTAATGGATGTTTATCTGGCAGATGGAAATGGTCTTAACTTGGTACGACAACTGCGAGAACACGAGCAATATCAGACGATTCCGGTAATTGTTCAAACAGCAATGGCAATGAAAGGCGATCGCGAAACCTGTCTAACAGCCGGAGTAAATGACTATATTTCTAAACCGATTGATTTACCACTTTTAGCCAGTCTGGTAGCCAAGTACAGCAAACCGCCAATATGAGGCAGGGGGCAGGGGCAGGAAGAAGGGGGCAGGGAGCGAGGGAGTGTGGGGAGTGTGGGGAGTGTGGGGAGTGTGGGGGAGTGTGGGGAGTAAGGAATGTGGATTAAATAAAGTGTAAAAGTAGGTGTGGAAGCGTTAGTAAAGCACCATTCTCCGTTCCATCAGAATTGCAGGTTATTAAGTTTGCATTCCTAAGACTTCTTTCCCATCCTCCCACACTTCCCACACCTCCCACACTTCCCACACCCCTTGGATTTCTCACTTGTGATAAATCCAGGCTAATGCCCAATTCCCAATGCCCCATAACATAACAAATGACTACAATAAAAATGGTTGGGTGCTATAGGGTTTGAGTAGGATTGGGAAATGATGCTGACAGAAAAATTTGAGCAATTAAAAGCCTTATTTGAAGAGATGGATCAGGCATTGATTGCCTACTCTGGGGGCGTTGATAGCACTTTGGTTGCGAAAATTGCTTATGATGCCTTGGGCGATCGCGCTTTGGCTGTCACGGCTGTTTCTCCTTCGCTGTTGCCGGAAGAGTTGGAAGATGCCAAAATTCAAGCCGCAACTATTGGGATTGCTCATAAAATCGTCCAGACTCACGAGATGGAAAATCCCAATTACACTTCTAATCCGGTTAATCGCTGTTATTTTTGCAAAAGTGAGTTGCACGACACTCTCAAACCTTTAGCTTTGCAGTTGGGTTATCCCTACGTAGTGGATGGGGTAAATGCCGATGATTTGCATGATTATCGCCCAGGAATTCAAGCGGCTAAGGAAAGAGGGGCGCGATCGCCTTTAGCTGAAGTAGGTGTCACCAAAGTTGAAGTTCGGCAACTTTCGCAACAACTCGGTTTACCTTGGTGGGATAAACCGGCTCAACCTTGCCTAAGTTCCCGGTTTCCTTATGGTGAAGAGATTACTGTCGCTAAGTTACAACGAGTTGGTAGAGCAGAAATTTTCTTAAGAAAGCTGGGCTGGCAGAATTTGCGCGTGCGATCGGAAGGTGATACAGCACGCATTGAATTATCACCAGAACAAATTAAAGAGTTTGTGTTAACGACAGATTTGCAAAAAGTAGTTTCTGTATTTCAGGATTTTGGATTTCTTTACGTAACTCTGGATTTGGAAGGTTATCGCAGTGGTAAGTTAAATCAGATTTTAAATCGGGAAGCCTTGGGCGTTAAATTATAAAATTTTGGTTTTATAGAGATCCAGTTTATATTTCTTTACCTTCTACAGAAACTAGAAAGCAGCCGTTAATCCTCCACGCATTATCCGGCTGTTTTTCCATAAGATATAAAGCTCTCAAGGGAACTCCATCAGGAGCAAGTAGTAACACTGGCTGAGTTATGTTTTCCTGGATGGTTGTTATCTTCTCAAAAAAGACAGAGCGAGGACGGTATACTGCTGGGTAAATTATCTTCACCATCTGCATAAAATTTTCTGGGGTACCAAATTGCGCCTGAATTCCTGGACTGGCGAAGGCAAAAGCGCCTTGGGCATCATCCTTTTTAAAGGCTGCCAATTGGTTTTCAATTAGAGAACGTATGGTGATGGCATCGTTGTCGGTAATTTCCATAAATCTAAAATTGCATAGGCGCAGCCCGTCGTAGACATCGCTTTAAGGGTCGAGCGATCGCTCAATCTTCACGCTGAGTCACCTTGTATTCTATCTGCTGTAATGCCGAGCGCCATACATCATAACCCTCTTGCGACAGGTGCAAACCATCTGTGGTCAACTCTGGGCGCATATTGCCTTCCATATCAGTAAACCAGCTATAAATATTTAGATAATTAGCGCCTTCTTGTTTAGCAATTTGGGTTAGTTGGGTGTTGATGTGACGAATACGGATATTGGAAAGTTTTGCTAGGCGAGTAGGCAAAATTGATTGGACAATGATTTGAGCTTTTGGATGAGAATCCCGTAAACGACGGACAATCCGGCGATAATTACGCAAAATTGTGTCATCACTAGCGCCTTTGCGTAAGTCGTTAATCCCAGCCATGACATAAATCACATCCGGCCGCGTTGCCGAAAATGCCCCCAACCTTTTTAAAACCCCACTGGAAGTATCTCCAGAGATACCTTGATTAAGCCACAATTTCCCAGTAGGCAGTTTTTCTCTAGGAAACCACATACTCAAAGAATCACCAACTAAGATGCTTAGATGATTTGCACCTTGACCTTGAGCGATCGCTCTAGCTTCTAAAGCTAATAAACTTTTCCAGTCATCATAAGTTAGTTGACGCTTCCTGATCGACTCCCACAAAGATTGCAAATTATCACTATCTACGCGCGTATAAATCTGACCTGTTTTCAGAGCCGCCAATCTTTGGTAGTAAAGTTGATTACCAGATGTCAAAGAAATACCAGTCGCTTGGGCACTGGGTTTGACTAATGATTCTGTTGAGGCTAGTAATCCTTCACTACTGAGTTCGGGTACGCTAGAGACGTTTTTCTCGTCTACCGTCGGCTGCGAATTTTTTAGGGGTTGGAACGCTTGCCCACTGAGTTCTGGTAAGGAGAGATCAACGCTGGGGATGATTTGTCTACTTACTATTGTCTGCGAGCCTTGTTTTAAATCCCACAGGAATCTAGAACTTTCTGGCAGGACAATCGACAAATGTGGAAGAGCCGATGCTGGTATTGCTAATCCTGTTAACAAGCCTGCTGCCAACAGATAAGGGTCCCTCATCGCTTTCTCTCTCCTCTACTCACTGCTTTTCCCTATCACAGCATTAGTTGCCTGTATTCAGGAAAATTTTACTTCGGTTAAGTTATTATTCTTATTTACACTGTATAGTTCTGTAAAGCGTGTTGAGTAGATTATCTTAGACAATTTACGATCTCTTTAAAGTACGGTTTTTTCGGTGGTATACAAGTCTGATTTGCGAAAATACTGGTACTTAAAGGATTATTTTCACAAAACAACCATTTTTTATAACTCAGTGTCCACAAATATTGTAAGTGTGTATAAGTTTGCGATTAGTTGATATCATACGACGATCTACTCTTTGTGAGCAAGCAAAAGGTTATTATTATTGATGTTTAAGAACTTGCTCTAAAAAAGTTAGGCGCTCAAACTGGTTTGGGATAATTCTAAAGTCATCTATAGTACAGTCAAAAATTATACAGATTGCTTTGATATAACAAAAGTTAGATTTATTTTCATCCAAAAGTTCGCTCTTAGGTTTGATGGGATGATTTAGGGTTTGATACAGATTGTCCAGTATTAGAGCAATTCTCTGTACTTATGTTGTGGTTCTGTATATATAATTTCAAGTTTATGTTTGCCTGTAGAAGTATGAGTTGAAATACCTTTAAATTAAGTTTTAACTATAGAAAATAACTTCATTGGAAGTGCTAAGATTTAGGCTTAATCATTAGTGTTTGTTCTTCCGTGGCTAGAGCTAGTACAGCGATTGGTGTCAGTCCAATTATTAAGGAGATTGTGCAAAAACAGGCACATTCGACACGTTTAACACTGAAAGAAGTGATTCTTATGGGAATGTTAGCTATTGATAAACTAGACGATCAAGGTCGTCAGGAGCTAGCCGATCAAGTTCACCAAATGCAGGTGAATGGAGAAATTTAAGTGAGTAGTTATGAGTTAGGAGTTATAAATTTTAACTCCTAATTCGTGACTCTTTACTTAATTTGATTATTGGCTAAAACAATAACAACTTCCCATTACATAATTTCGTTAATTTCAAAAAATATTCATTAACGTTGCAAAGTTTCAGCAACAAACCCAGTTGTGTTAGAACCTGCAAATGGATCTAACACCATATCAGCTTCATAAGTTAAGAATTTGATGAAAACTTAGCAAACCCTTGAGGATAACGGGCTGATAGGGTCTAATTTTGGCTGCTTTGCAGTGTCGTAAATAAGCACTATTCGATTCAGTATTAGCAATTTATAGCAAATTTGGCGGAATTGCACCCTGGTTATCCTTTTGGGATTTATGAGAAATATGATGTCTAAATAAGATGTAACACATTTAAGATTATGTCAGTTTCAGAGCTTGAAGAATCACTGTATTCAACTGCTGAATTTGACTTGCTCCTAATTTACCTATTCTTCTGGTGATTAGTCTACGCTCTATGGTAGTTATTCGAGTAACCCTAACTTTAGAAGCAACCCGTAATCCAGTACTAGCAAAATCTGGAGATGAAGGTTCTAAAATGAACTCTTCTGGACTCAAAATACTTATATTTTGAGATGAAATAAAATCATAAAGTGACATCATCGCCTATAGTATCTATCCATAAAACTAAACCAGGGCATAGCTTTGTTCCACTCAAGTCTGTAAATGGAAATGGAACCAAGACGATATCACCTTTTTGGAGAGACATTAGATAGGGTCTCCGTCGTCAAGTTAATATAGGTCTGGTTCATTTTCAAGAAAGTTAAAGGCTCCTCCAGTCTGGGCTAGTAGCATTAAATCACGAGTTGAAGGCTCTGATGAATCGAAAAATAGCTTTTCTTCTAATAGCGATCGCTCTTCATCAGAGAGAGATAAAATAACCTGCACGAGAGATTGTACTAATTTAATGTTCACCTTCAGTTCTCTTTTTATATTTCGTAGACTAAAGCATAGCTATAGCTAAAATTATCATCAATTGGAGAGGCATCTAGTAATTTTCTTAAGTGAGTAAAAGGGAAAGGAGAGTTAATTTTTTGACAGTTTGAAATTACATAGAGTGTTTTAACTTTTACTTTCCCAACTTCTTCCCATAAACCTTCTTCTCTAGTTGACTCTGTACAGTACATAAGTAACTCTTGTACTGTTTGAAGATTTAATTCTGGATTCAATTCAACTCTTTCTAAGTTTCCTTCGTATCTAACTAAGTTAGAATCTCCCACAGTTGCAAAGTAAATTTTACGTTGACCGTGAGTTTCTATTGCTTTTTTAGCTGATGACCAAACTACAGATGAGCGGAAAGTAATTATCTGTCTGGGATTATTATTACTAATTTCAACTGCTTCATCAAGATGTTCAGAGTAATTTCGAGAAAAAATTGCACAATGCGAATTTTGTTTAACTTGAGTTTCTAATCTCATTTTTTTAATATGTACATAAAGTATTTTCTATACTTTAGAGTTCCCAAAAAAGTATAAAAAGTAATCAAAAATGAAAAAATCCCCCACCTTGCGGCAGGGGATTTTTATTACTTATCTACAAAACTAGCAGCCGAATTAACCGAACTTACCAGCAGTAGAAGCAATCAAGAACGCGGCGTAAGTCACGATGTAGCCAACTGTGAAGTGAGCTAGACCAACTACACGAGCTTGAACAATGGACAGAGCAACGGGCTTGTCTTTCCAGCGAACTAGGTTAGCCAGAGGAGTGCGTTCGTGTGCCCAGACAAGGGTTTCAATCAACTCTTGCCAGTAACCTCTCCAGGAGATTAAGAACATGAAGCCAGTAGCCCAAACTAGGTGTCCAAATAAGAACATCCAAGCCCAGACAGACAGGTTATTCACGCCGTAAGGGTTGTAACCGTTAATCAACTGAGCAGAGTTAGCCCAGAGGTAATCGCGGAACCAGCCCATGAGGTATGTAGAGTTCTCATTGAACTGAGCTACGTTGCCTTGCCAAACACCGAGATGTTTCCAATGCCAGTAGAAGGTCAACCAACCAATGGTGTTGAGCATCCAGAATGTAGCGAGGTAGAAGGAATCCCATGCTGAGATGTCGCAAGTACCGCCACGACCGGGGCCGTCGCAAGGGAAGGCATAGCCGAAGTCCTTTTTATCGGGCATCAGCTTAGAACCACGGGCATCCAAAGCACCTTTGACCAAGATCAAGGTGGTGGTGTGCAGACCTAAAGCGATCGCATGGTGTACCAAGAAATCGCCAGGGCCAATTGTCAAGAACAGGGAGTTAGTACCAGCATTAATGGCATCTAACCAACCTGGCAACCAAACGTTAGCGTAGTTAGGCCATGCTGTGTAAGCAATACTATCGGGGTTAGATAGCAAAGTATCTAAACCGTACAGCACCTTACCGTTAGCAGCTTGGACGAATTGAGCAAATACTGGCTCAATCAAGATTTGCTTTTCAGGAGTACCGAAAGCAACCACTACGTCGTTGTGTACATACAGACCAAGGGTGTGGAAGCCTAAGAAAAGAGATACCCAGCTGAGGTGGGAAATAATCGCTTCTTTGTGCTTCAACACGCGGTCAAGCACGTTACCTTTGTTTTGCTCTGGGTCGTAATCACGCACCCAGAAAATCGCACCGTGAGCAAAAGCACCAAGCATCAGGAATCCAGCAATATACTGGTGATGCGTGTACAACGCTGCCTGAGTTGTGTAGTCCTTCGCAATAAATGCGTAGGAAGGCATGGAGTACATGTGCTGCGCTACCAGGGAAGTAACAACACCTAGCGCTGCTAAGTGCCAACCCAATTGGAAGTGTAAGGAGTTGTTGTAGGTGTCGTAGATACCTTGGTGAGGTAGGTTGAACGGGCCTTCAACAGGAATACCAAAGAAACTCTTGGCATTCAATGCTTCTTTGAGACTGTGACCAATCCCAAAGTTTGTCCGGTACATGTGACCAGCAACAATGAATAAAACTGCGATCGCTAAGTGGTGATGAGCTATGTCAGTCAGCCACAAAGCTTCTGTCTGGGGATGGAAACCACCCAAGAAACTCAGAATTGCAGTTCCTGCACCTTGCGATGTCCCGAAGATATGTCCAGGAGTGTCAGGGTTTTGAGAGTAAACACCCCAGTTGCCTGTAAAGAAGGGTGTCAAACCGGCTGGGTGGGGTGGGGTATTCAGGAAGTTATCCCAACCTACGTGCTGACCGCGAGCTTCGGGGACAGCAACGTGAATTAAGTGACCAGCCCAAGCCAATGAACTAACACCAAACAAACCTGCTAAGTGGTGGTTTAGGCGATGTTCAGCGCTCTTAAACCATGCCAAGCTAGGACGGTACTTGGGTTGCAAGTGCAGCCAACCAGCAAACAGTAATACAGCAGCGAATAATAGCAAGAACACTGAACCGTTGTACAGTTCGCCGTTATTCCGCATACCGATGGTATACCACCAATGGTAGAGACCAGAGTAGGTAATGTTTACCGGATTACTAGCGCCCGCTTGGGTAAAAGCTTCGATCGCTGGTTTACCAAAGTGGGGGTCCCAAATCGCATGGGCGATGGGACGGATGTGAAGGGGATCTTTAATCCACTGTTCAAAGTTACCTTGCCAGGCCACGTGGAACAGGAGGCTGGATGCCCACAGGAAGATGATTGCCAAGTGACCGAAGTGAGTTGCGAAAATCTTTTGGTAAAGATTTTCTTCCGTCATGCCATCATGGGTTTCAAAATCGTTGCCTGTAGCGATCGCATACCATATCCGACGAGTCGTCGGGTCCTGTGCGAGATCCTGGCTAAATTTCGGAAATTTTGTCGCCATAGGTTTAATAAATCCTCTGACCTTTAGCCATCAAATATCAGCGTCTAGAGTCCTGAGTTCTGAGTCCTGAGTTCTGAGTTTTGACTCAGCACTCAGTACTCAGCACTCAATAACTGATTGCTACCCTACTGAAAGGATGTGTGCATGGAAGAATGCCCAAGTTGTGGCAATTCCTCCCAAGAGGTAGTGAGCTACCCCTACAGCCCGACCCTGAATAATACTCAGAGCGCGAGGCTGAATTGCTGGTGCTACCTTCAGTTTGTTATGCGCCCAAACAATGGACTCAATCAGTTCTTGCCAGTAGCCGCGACCACTGAACAGGAACATCAAGCTGAATGCCCAGACAAAGTGAGCGCCTAAGAAGAGTAGACCATAGGCAGATAGCGCGCTGCCATAGGAATTGATGACTTGTGTAGCTTGTGCCCACAAGAAGTCCCGTAACCAACCGTTGATGGTAATAGCACTTTGGGCAAAGTTGCCACCAGTGATGTGAGTCACAGTACCATCTGCATCTACGGTTCCCCAAACATCTGATTGCATCTTCCAACTGAAGTGGAAAATTACAATAGACAGGGAGTTGTACATCCAGAATAGTCCGAGGAATACGTGATCCCAACCAGACACTTGGCAAGTACCGCCACGACCAGGCCCGTCGCAGGGGAAGCGGAAGCCCAGGTTTGCTTTGTCTGGAATCAGACGAGAGCTACGGGCATACAACACACCTTTGAGCAGAATTAGGACGGTGACGTGAATGGTGAAAGCGTGAATGTGGTGAATTAGGAAGTCGGCTGTGCCCAAAGCAATGGGTGCAGCTGCCACTTTACCGCCAACAGCCAAAATACCGCCGCCAAAGACATAGCTAACTGGTTCTAGGGCATTAGGTGCAGTTGTACCAGGAGCCAAGGCGTGGATATTTTGTATCCACTGGGCAAATACTGGCTGCAATTGAATCCCTGTATCAGAGAACAAGTCTTGAGGACGACCCAATGCACGCATTGTGTCGTTGTGGATGTAAAGTCCAAAGCTATGGAAGCCTAAGAAAATACATACCCAGTTGAGGTGAGAAATAATCGCATCACGGTGACGAATTACCCGATCCAATACGTTGTTTTGATTCACAACTGGATCGTAATCCCGCACCATGAAGATCGCAGCGTGAGCTGCTCCACCAACAATCAAGAAGCCACCGATCCAAATATGGTGAGTGAATATGCACAACTGTGTAGCGTAATCAGTTGCCAAATATGGATAGGGGGGCATCGCGTACATGTGATGCGCGATGATGATGGTCAGTGAACCCAAGAAGGCCAGGTTAGTAGCCAACTGAGCGTGCCAGGATGTGGTCAGGTTTTCGTAGAGACCTTTGTGACCTTCACCAGTGAAAGGACCTTTGTGGTTTTCTAGGATCTCTTTGATGCTGTGACCAATACCCCAGTTGGTACGGTATTGATGACCAGCAACGATAAAGAGAACTGCGATCGCTAAGTGGTGATGAGCGATGTCAGTCATCCACAAGCCGCCTGTTACTGGGTTCAGACCGCCCTTGAAGGTAAGGAAGTCAGCATACTGACCCCAGTTCAAGGTGAAGAAAGGTGCTAAACCAGCAGCAAAGCTGGGATACAACTCGGTCAACAAGTCTTTGTTCAAGATGAACTCGTGGGGCAAGGGGATGTCTTTGAGAGCAACACCTGCATCCAAAAGCTTGTTGGTCGGTGCGGACACGTGGATTAAGTGACCTGCCCATCCCAAGGAACCACAACCTAGCAATACTTGCAAGTGGTGATTCAGCATCGACTCCACATTCTGGAACCATTCCAGTTTGGGAGCGCGTTTGTGGTAGTGGAACCAGCCGGCAAATAGGAATAAGCCTGCTAATACCAAGCCACCGATCGCAGTTACATAAAGCTGGAAGGAGTTTGTAATCCCCCAACCACGCCATACTTGGAACAAACCGGAGGTGATTTGAATACCGTGGAAACCACCGCCAACATCACCGTTTAAAATGTCTTGTCCAACAATGGGCCAAACGACTTGAGCGCTAGGCTTAACGTTCAACGGGTCACTTAGCCAAGCTTCGTAGTTAGAAAACTTCGCGCCGTGGAAAATCATCCCGCTCAACCAAACCATCACTACGGCTAGGTGGCCGAAGTGGGCTGAGAATATCTTGCGGGATATGTCTTCTAAATCGCTTGTATGTGTATCAAAATCATGGGCGAGTGCGTGCAGGTTCCAAATCCATGTGGTGGTTTTGGGACCTCTGGCTAAGGATCTGTCAAAGTGTCCAGGTTGCGCCCATCTCTCGAATGAGGTTGGAACTGGATCGTTATCGACGATTACTCTTGCCTTCTTTTCCTCTCGCTCCGGAGGACTTATTGTCATTTGACCTCCTCTCTTGATAAGGAATGAGGAATCATGAATACCACAAAGTGAACCATTACCGCATACTCAGAATTTTACTGAAGCCGCGATGAAGACCCTATGTGGAGAGTTGTTTCTCGTTGAATTATAGAGTCTTCACCTGCACTTTGTTGGAGATATTTTAACAATAATTCAAACTTGGTGGAAAATTGCTGAAATTACCGTCTTATCTGCCTTTTAACTTCAAACTATTTGTCTAAAAGTCAATAGATTAACCATTTTAATTTACAAAGAATAACAATTCGTAAGTTTTATGATTTTGCTGTATACACTCGAATTCCAGCTTTTACTGCTATTACTCATGAACATTTGTGTCATATTTCCATTGTTGTAAGTAAAAAGCTGTAAAAAGTATGACTTGTTTTAAAATTTACTGAAATAGACATAGGAGAACTTAGGGAATGTGAGGTAGATTTCACCTTTTGGGCTATAGTGCCAGATGGACAGTTTGAGCGAAAATAATCTGTCAATTGTCGAAGACTATCACTGGGTGCAACGCATGAACTCGTGGCAGAAAAGGGTGTTAGAGAAGCTCCTCCCTGAGAGGTTCCCGATTCTCAGGTGGATAATGACATTGGTGCTGGTATTAAGCTTGACCAGTTGCGGTGAGAAAGCCGATAGCCAGGAAGTATCTACTGGTTATAGAGAAAACCCTCCACAGATTTCTCAAATTTCAAAGCAATTTTCGGAAGTTTCCCCACCATCTGTTATCCAAGCACTGCGTCCAAGTTTGGAAGTTTATCAGCCACAAGTGGCAATTCTGACTCCAAGACCTGATGAAGTTTTCCAAAATAATAAAGTTACAGCCAGTTTTCAGGTTAAGGATCTACCAATATTTAAAGACCCACAATTACAACTGGGGCCACATCTCCATGTAATTCTGGATAATCAACCTTATATTCCTGTTTACGACCTGAATCAACCCTTGGTTTTACCAGAGTTGTCTCCAGGTACTCATACCCTGCGCGTCTTTGCCTCTCGTCCTTGGCATGAAAGCTTTAAGAATGAAGGTGCTTATGCCGAGACAACATTTCACGTCTTTACCAAAACTGACGACAATAACCCAGATGCCAAATTACCTCTGCTAACTTACAGCCGTCCCCAAAGTAGCTATGGGGCAGAGCCAATCTTACTAGACTTTTATCTCACTAACGCTCCCCTGCACCTCGTTGACAAGGAAAACACTAACGAAGGATTTAGTGATTGGCGCATCCGCGTCACAATTAATGGTGAAAGCTTTGTTTTCGATCGCTGGCAGGCAGTTTATCTTAAAGGCTTCCAAACTGGTAAAAACTGGATAAAGCTAGAATTTCTCGATAATCAGGGAAATCCTCTCAAAAATGTCTTCAATACCACAGTCAGAGTCATTGACTTCCAGCCAAAGGGTAAAGATACTTTGTCGAAAATTGTGAGAGGAGAACTCACAGCAGATGAGGTACGTGGCATTGTAGACCCGAATTATAAACTTACACCTACGCCTTCTGTTGAAAAAACACCCCAAATCCAACCGAAGCTAGAAAAGCAGCCCCTTCCTGAAACTGAAGCTCCAAAAGAATCTAAAACACAGCCAGAAGAACCAAAATTGGAAGTTCCAACGGTTGTACCATCTCCTACTTTATCCCCGACACCATCAGAACCACAGCCAACGGTAACGCCGACTCCAGAATCAACGCCGCTACCTGAAAAAGTTGCGCCTCAGCCAACAAAACCTAAAGTTGACGGATTTTTTAACCGTCGGGCGGGTAAGACACCTACTCCAGAAGTAACAGTTGAGCCATCTCCTAGTTTGCCACCTGCATTGCCAGAGATTATTGAGTCTCCAGCACCAGAAATAATTACGCCAACATCAGAACCACAGCCAGAGGTAACACCAACTCCTGAATCAACACCGTTACCTGAGAAAGTTACGCCTCAGCCAGCAAAATCTAGATTTAGCGGATATTTTAAGCGCCGAACGAGCAAGACACCTACTCCACAAGTAACAGTTATGCCATCTCCGAGTTTGCCACCCACGCTGCCAGAGATTATTGAGTCTCCTGTACCAGAACCACAGCCAGAGGTAATACCAACTCCTGAATCAACACCGTTACCTAAAATAAAGGCTCCCGAAACAGAAAAACCGGAATCAAGCAAAGACACTCAACTGTAACTCTTGCGCTAAAGCCTCAACAAATGCGATCGCACCTACAGGATTTCCTATATCATCCAACCCAGGACTGTAGCAAGCGATCGCTCCCTCACCTGGGACTATTGCGACAAGTCCACCACCAATCCCTGATTTCATCGGTAAACCAATTCTGACTGCAAACTCGGCAGAAGTTTCATACAGTCCACAAGTTAACATCACAGCATTGACAATCCGGCGATTCTGTGATTTCACTAACCCACTTTCACAAGCTAAAAGTTTTCCTAACAGGGCTAAATCTTTAACTCGCCCGGAAATACAGCATATTTGCTCATAAGTGTCAAGTGCTATTTCAAGATTTTCTAAATAACCTGTTTCGCTAAGATAGTTTGCGATCGCTTCATTGGCTGTTGAACGTGTTAATCGCACTGAAGCCAGCATTACTTCATCTAAGCTTAGTTGGCAACCTGTTAATTGGTTGAGCCATTGACAAAATAAAAGAGTGCGTTGAGTAGCATCCTTTCCTGGTAACTTATCAGCGAGGGTGATTGCCCCACTATTAATCATCGGGTTACGGGGGCGGCCGCGATCGCTAACTAATTGTTCTAAAGAATTGAAGGGTGCATCCGATGGTTCCACCCCAACCCAGCCAAAAACCGCTTCTGCGCCAAAATGTTCCAGCAGATAAAGTAAAGAAAATGTCTTAATCACGCTCATAAGCGGGAAGACACAAGCGGTATCCCCAAAGCTGATATTTTTCCCTGATTCACAGCAGACGTGAACTGCAAACCAACCAGGATCGGCTAAAGCTAATTGCGGAATGCGATCGATAACTCGTCCCTGTTTAGCCAGAATTTTAGCTTGTTCTACCCAAGCTGATAACTCCGTAGTATTTAATTTTTCAAATCCTTTCACAACAGATACACCCAGATTCAATTACGAATTACGAATTACGAACTACGAATTACGAACTACGAATTACGAACTATTATGCTTCCCCGTGTTAGAGCGCCAGAATTACCACACAATTACTCTTGGCTCAATACCGATAAACCTTTGTCTCTTAAACAACTCAAGGGTAGAGTCATAATTTTAGACTTTTGGACATACTGCTGTATAAATTGTCTGCATATTCTGCCAAACCTGAAATATTTAGAACAGAAATATAAAGATAGCCTTACCGTTATTGGTGTTCATTCTGCCAAATTTGACAACGAAAAAGAAACAGAAAATATTCGCCAAGCTATCTTGCGCTACGACGTTGAACACCCAGTTATAGTTGACAGCAATTTTCGACTTTGGGAAGAATATGCTGTACGTGCTTGGCCTACCTTAATCATTATTGATCCAGAAGGTTACGTGATTGGCCAGATTTCTGGTGAAGCAAACCGTGACACTTTAGACGAGTTGATTCAAAAACTAATTCAGCAACATCAAGATAAAGGCACGATTAATTTTCAAGAACTTAGTTTGATATTAGAAAAACAGCGCCAGCCATTAATTACTCCCCTAGCTTTTCCTGGTAAAGTTTTAGCTACCCAAGCGGGTTTGTTCATCGCTGATTCTGGACATCATCGCCTGATTATGAGTAGCTTCGACGGCGAGATTCTGCATTTGATTGGTACTGGAAAATCTGGCTTAACCGATGGTGCTTTTAACGAAGCGCAGTTTTTTGCACCACAGGGAATGGCTTATGATACAGAAAATCAAATTCTTTATGTTGCTGATACAGAAAATCATACCTTGCGGCGAGTTGATTTGAAGCGTCAAGTAGTGGAAGCGATCGCAGGAACTGGTGAACAAAGCCGGAATATTCATTCTCATGGCGGTACTGGTTTAGAAACCGCGCTGAATTCCCCTTGGGATTTAGTGAAAGTGGGAAATACCTTATTTATTGCAATGGCTGGGCCGCATCAAATCTGGGAAATGGATTTAGAAACTAGCATGATTAAAACTTATGCTGGTACTGGTGCGGAAGCTTGCGTTGATGGTTCACTTACTGAATCTGCCTTTGCTCAACCCAGTGGTATTAGCACCGATGGAAAAGAATTATATATCGCTGACAGTGAAGTTAGTTCAATTCGTGGTGTGGGAATTGTAGAACCGTATCAAGTGCGAACTGTTTGCGGTAGTGGGGGTTTATTTGGCTTTGGCGACGTTGATGGACAGGGTGAAGATGTCCGTTTACAGCACTGTTTAGGAGTTGAATTTGCTCAGAATTTTATATGGGTTGCAGATACCTACAATCACAAAATTAAATTAGTTAGTCCTAGCGGCAATTGTCAAACAGTCTTAGGAGATGGTATTGCGGGTTTACAAGATGGACAAGGTAAGAATAGCCGATTTTTTGAACCTTCGGGATTGAGTGCTAGCAGTTCATATCTATATATTGCTGATACTAATAATCATGCTATCCGCCGTCTAGATTTGAATACCTTTGAGATGACAACACTAGAGTTTTTTGGGTTATGTGCGCCGGATATTTGTATTCCGCCAAATTTATAGAATGATAATATGACGCAAAGGCACAAAGAAAAACTCTACGCCTCTGCTTGAGTTTTTAGCGGCTTTAATATCAGTATTATCACTAGATTAATATTAACAATTACCGATTAAAATAGCTAATTAATTTAAAGTATAATGCTGCTACTTCCTAATTTAAATTGACTACTGTGATTAATATGAACAAGACATACCAACTATTAGATTTTGATGCTGATGTTCTATTCTTTAATAAAGATACATATATTGTTAGCAGATTTAAAGAGTTGATATCTCAAAATTTTATAGAAAAATTTAATACAACATTAGATAATGCTAATAGCACTATTTCAGGAAGTTTTCACAAGTTGTGCATAAACGAGGACAGTTTCCAATCTGAAGATATCACATGGCAATCTTCTAGTAAAGGTATAAACTGTCGAGTTTTCAAAGTTGGCTCTACAGACTGGCAATCAGGGAAACTAATAATAAAAGTATCTACAGAAATTATTTCTCCATGTATACAACATAAATTTGGTAAAGAAAATGGCAAACTGAATATTACTGTAGTGTTAGAATTTTATCCTGATAATCCTAATAAAACTGAATCACCTTTAGATGATCTTCGTAAAATGATACAAGCAACATGAATACTATCCTCCACATTACCAAACGCCAACAATGGGAAGACGCGAAAATACTCGGTAGCTATCGCGCTGATTCGTTAGAAAGTGAAGGTTTTATACATTGTTCAAAAGCAACGCAAATACTCAAAGTTGCAAAGAGATTTTTTAATAATCAAAAAGAATTGGTAATACTTTTGATTGATTCTGAGAAAGTACAAGCTGAAATTCGTTATGAAGAGGCTGAAATTGGCGAATTATTTCCTCACATTTATGGTGAGTTAAATATTGATGCTGTGTATCAGGCGGTTGATTTTGAAGCTGGGGAAGATGGTTTGTTTGAGTTACCGCAAGAAGTTATAGATTTAGGATAACAAACCGCAGAGGCGCGGAGAACACGGAGGAGAGATGGAGAGAATTTAAGCGATTGCTTTTTAGCTAGGACGTTTGCTACATCCAATTTGGTAAAATTCCCTTTTCGCTCATCTAAAATTTGAGTAAAAATGAAATCATTATTTAACAACTAACATCAGATGGTTACTCTTCAACTCAAACAAATTCGAGTTCCAGCAGGGCAAAGAATAATCCTGGAAGATGTGAGTTGGCAAGTATTTGAAGCGATTCTCAACGAGTTAGGAGAGCATCGTGGGAGTCGATTAGCATACAGCCAAGGAACACTAGAAATTATGGCTCCATTACCAGAACATGAGCGAGCTAAGGTAATTATCGGAGACTTAGTAAAAGCCTTGCTAGATGAACTCAATCTGAATTGGGAATCTTTAGGTTCAACCACCTTTAAGCGAAAAGATATAAGTGTAGGTATTGAACCTGATGATTGTTTTTATATTCAAAACTATCAGCTAATGATTGGCAAAGATAAGATCGACTTAACGGTTGATCCTCCTCCTGATTTAGCGATTGAAATTGATGTCACCTCTAAAACCCAAATTAGTGCATATCAGGCGTTAAAAGTACCTGAGATTTGGCGATATGAAAGCAAAAATTTAGAAATTAACTTATTGCAAGGTGAACAATATATCAAGTCTCTCACAAGCGCCATATTTCCTGGTTTTCCTGTCAATGAAATAATTCCTCGGTTTGTGGAAATGGCACGAACCACAGGAACCAGTTCAGCACTTAGATCATTTCGACAATGGTTAAGAGAACAAATACAAGACAGCTAGGGTGAATAGAATTCACCCCTATACAAACAAAATTTAAGTCCAAATTAAGGTTTTAAAACCCACCTCTGTCGGTTTTGCTTGTGTAGACTAAGTTTCTAACCACCCAAATAAAGAGATTCCGCGCTTTACTTAAAGAACGGGGAATTAATAATCCAGAGCAATTGTGACCGAATTTAATTTACAAATCCAAGAAAATAGCGATGGCTGCGCCAATGCCAAGGGCGAACGCTTGTCTTCTCATATAGAGGATGCAGCACCTAGCTTACTTCCCTCCAGTAATACGATACACTGCACCGACACTAAAGGCGATCGCATTGACCGTTTCCTTTCGCAAGAATTACCAGATTTATCCCGTTCGCGCATCCAGCAGTTAATCGAACAGGGTAATGTCCAACTTAATGATAAAGTTTGCACTTCTAAGAAAATCAATGTCAAGCTAGGCGATCGCATCACTCTGGAAATACCAGAAGCACAACCCCTAGAACTGCTAGCAGAAGATATCCCGTTAGATATCCTCTACGAAGATGACCAATTACTTATTCTCAACAAACCCGCAGGTTTAGTTGTCCATCCCGCACCCGGTCATCCAGATGGCACACTGGTAAATGCTTTATTGGCTCACTGCCCCAATTTACCAGGGATTGGCGGAGTCCAACGTCCGGGAATCGTCCATCGATTGGATAAGGATACAACAGGAGCGATCGCGATCGCAAAAACAGAAGTTGCCCATCATCACCTACAAGCTCAACTGAAAGCTAAAACTGCACGCAGAGAATACTTGGGCGTGGTTTATGGTGCGCCAAAAGTTGAGAGTGGCACAATTGACTTACCCATTGGTCGCCATCCACAAGACCGCAAAAAAATGGCTATTATGCCTATTGAACAAGGCGGACGATCTGCCGTCACTCATTGGCAAGTACTAGAACGCCTCGGTAATTTCACTTTAATCCGCTTCCAACTAGAAACTGGACGCACTCATCAAATTCGTGTCCATAGCACCAAAATGGGTCATCCCATTGTCGGCGACCCAGTTTATAGTTCTGGTCATTCAGTGGGCGTAAATTTGTCCGGTCAAGCACTACACGCTTGGCGGCTAAGATTACAGCATCCCCTATCCGGCGAGATGATTGAGGTGACAGCTACCCCTCCCACCCAATTTACAAAACTTTTGGAGATGCTAAAAAGACGAACTACACTTTAGCTCATCTCAGGCATACAAATCACTCTATTTTACAGACATAGGGCATTAACAAAAAACCATACCCATTCTCAATTCCCAATTCCCAATTCCCAATTCCCATTAACAACTAGCGTGCATCAGACATGGGATAGAGTCTGTTTCACTAGTTATACCTAAATGAAACTCCTACATAACCCAAGACTCATGCACGCTATAAAATGATCAAACCGATGTACTAGACAGCCGCCGACCAAAAATTGTTACTTAATTCCAGCTAACTGGCGATAAGGTACAGACTTTTCGATATCGATGTTGAATGACGAGATTCTTTGTGGCGTATTGCCAGTTGCATTGACACTTTGTGCCATAGTCAAGAACAGAGCTGGATCGCCAGCTTTTGGCTTTTGCTCTTGTGGAAGGAATCTGCGTACTTCGACCTGCCAAATGATTTGGGGGAAACCCAGTTTGGCACGGTGGTAATCTTCGTATCGCGGAGATTTGATGTTAAATGGCAACTCACCTGTAGATTGAGATGGCAGTATCCGACGGCGCTGATAGGGCACTGTGGAATATCCAAAATTGCTCAGGTACTCTTCAGTGTTGAGAACTTCATCAACAAAGCCTACAATACCCTTGGTAGCGACCACAATTGACCAAGCGATTTTTTCGCGCTCGTTGTATGGGTCACGTCCTAGAACGCGCTGAATTACTTGCTCAACAAAGCGGTAATTATTGTTGAGGTCGTAGAAGCTTTTCTTAAAGGTATTGGAAAGCACCAATCCACGAACAAAGTCTCGTACTGTAATTTGTCCATTACGGAGCTGAGACTCTAAATATGTTTCGCGATCGGCAGCAAAAGCATAAAAGAAAAGTTGACGATATGCTGCTTCGATCAGATCGCCTAAATCTGATGGAGACAGGATATTGTCTGTAGTAAAAATCCTGGGCTGTTCATCACCCGGTACTTCATATCCAGCGACACGCTGGTTTTGACTTGAAGGTTCATATTCTAACAGAGGAATTGCCATTCTAAAGCCTCCATGTTCTTAATTAAAGTTAACAACTTTAAATCACATATTAAGGGAGTAGTTGTATCAGAACCTCAGATTCTGATAAAATTTCACGAAACTTAACTAAGGGTGATTTTAAGTATTGGGTATGAAAAACGATTAGCACACTGGATTTAACCCATAGCTAATCAATAAAAAAGTAGTGCAACTTCCAGCTTAATAGTTACTGTAAATGACTAAAAAATTTTATTCACATATTTCAGATTAGAAGATTGAGTTTCACTTTTTTTAACTGAAGCAATAAAATTTAACATTTAGCAAAAGAAATTAATAGAAGATTGGGAATTGGGCATTGGGCATTGGACAATTAGACAATAATTAATAGTTCTTCTTCTCGTGCCTCCCCTGCCCTCTTTCCCCCTGCCCTCTGCCCCCTTCAGCGACCTATCCAAAATTCCAGAGGATCTATGGTTGACTTACAGTAAGGCCAGCTACGCAAAGTTGCTTCCATTCCTTCCTCCCAGTAGGGTGGTTCTAATCCCAGTCCTAAACATAGATGAGATAGGATGCTAGCAAACTGCTGATTGTGACCAAAGTCTCCTAGATGGGCATGGGCATATTCATGGACGACTACACCAAACCAGTCTTTAGGTGCAACTCGACCAACATCTACCAAAATAGTGATTGGATTTGTGAGAATATTGCACAGCCCGTCTATGCCAAAAGATTGAGCTATGGGGACTGCAAAAATTTGGATGTGGCGACGCTCTTGCGGATGAAAGCACTCATGACAAACTTCTAAGTAGGCGTTGATCTGAGCGTTTACGGTGTTAATATTTTCGCCAATCCAAGTACAAATGGGAATGCGATCGCGCAGGTTATCGAACACATCCACCATCCCCGGCTCTAGGGCAAGTCTCTGCACCCGATGCAGATAATCTTGCCCACAAGTAAAAGCATCACTTTGCTTGAGATAATTCACCAACCCAGAACTGAATAAAATTGTCTTTTTTCTACATCTTGCACTTGTGCGGATGTCACCTGTTCTGTGCCGGAAACCTCAACAGAACTTTCGATGCGGCTTTCAGTACAAAACGATGCCGTACTGAAGCCACCAAACCGTTTTACTGTACTGGTTCGCAGTCGCATATTTGGGCTGGCAAACCAGAACCTCTCAATGGAACTCATTGTTTCGTATTCGGTTGTCAACACTAGTCCATCTTCATCATCCATGTGAAAAAGACCGACTACAGGCACAATTTCGGCATAGCCTCTTTCGCGCAGTAATTTGCCAGCCCTTGGGTTATCCTCATCAGGCACGATCGCAAATATAGTTTTCCCCTGATGGTTCTCTTCGTTCTCTCTATCCCAAGCCATTGTGCCTAGCCAACGCACACGTGACCCTCCTACTGAAAGGCTGGGGTCAATTTCATGATACTGGCACAGTTCAATGATTTCTGGATGATTGGCTTCCAGAGTTTCTACTTGTATATCCGATTCTCCCGTCTCTGAGCGCTTGAACGCCAGGTGATGAGTTGCTCGTTGCGATCGCCACTTACCAGCACTTAGCTGAAAAAATTCCATTGCGTCTATCAATCTTCTGACTCCTACTTATGACTCCTGCGGATGATGTTATACGTGTTTTTTATTTTTACAGTTATTGGTATATAAACATTCTAAACATTACAGCGATTAGCGATCGGCTTCAACAAACTCCCTACAAACGCAGGGTGAAATAGAGATGTTGTTACCCAATTGTAAATTTTTATGAGGGCGGTTATTTATAGCTTGACAATGTGGACAATTTGATATCTCGGTGCTAAAATAGTTGAAAGCGATCGTCTTCACATTACTAGTAACAACCGATACCTTCGATTCAGTCAATCAGAGGAGTGTAATGATGGATTTTCCAGTCGAATTAACATTAGAGCAACAGTTTCGCTTACAAAATTTAAAAGACCAGGTAAAGAGTTTGAGCCAACAAGAAGCTCAGGAATTTTTGTTAGAAGTTTTACGGCAGATGATGGTAAAAGATAATTTAGTCAAACATCTACTAAAACAAGCTTGATAAAGTAAAAAAAAGAATATCCTTTCCTAAAGACTTACGCAGTGGCAGAGTTCCGTTGAAATGCGTAAGTCTTAATTTTTTAGTAGGCATTGGAAGAGACAGAGAGCAGTGAGCAGAGGAGCAGAGAAGCAGAGGAGAATAGGGAATAATCAATGCCTATTGCCTATTCCCCATTCCCAATGCCCAATCCCCAATCCCCTATACCCAAATTAAATATTACAGATTATTACTTTGTCTCTCATAGTAAAGACTAGGGCGCTATTGATCCCCTATGTTTTTGTTTGGCTACTCACAGTTAATTCTGATCGAGAACACGCCAGAAATAATATCCGCCATTTGTGAATATTAAGGAGAACTCATGGTTCTTGATGCTTTTTCCAGAGCTGTAATTGCGGCTGATGCCAAAACCGCTCCTATCGGTGGTGCTGACTTAGCAGCCCTTAAGTCTTTCATTGCTGAAGGCAACAAGCGCCTTGATGCTGTGAATGCGATCGCCAGCAACGCTAGCTGTGCAGTTTCTGATGCCATTGCTGGTATTGCTTGTGAAAACACAGGTTTGCTTCAAGCTGGTGGTAACTTGTACCCCACTCGCCGGATGGCTGCTTGCCTACGTGATGCTGAAATCGTTCTGCGCTATGTAACTTATGCGTTATTGGCTGGCGATTCTTCTGTATTAGACGATCGCGCTTTGAACGGTCTGAAAGAAACCTACACAGCTTTGGGCGTACCTACTGGATCTTCTGTACGTGCTTTCCAAATCCTGAAGGCTATCAGCGTCGCTCACATCACCAACACCAACACTGAAGCTAACGCTGGCAAAAAATTCCGCAAGATTGACACTCCTCAAGGCGACTGCTCTGCTCTAGCTGCTGAAGCTGCTAGCTACTTCGATCGCGTTATTTCTGCTCTGAGCTAATTGCTAATCGCTAATGTCTTAAGCCTATTAGTCAAGCCAACTGAAATACAAAACCCGATCACATCTAATCTGGAGTATAAAAAGCAATGAAATCAGTTATCACTACGGTTATTGGATCTGCTGATGCAGCAGGTCGTTTTCCAACCACCTCTGATCTAGAATCCGTTCAAGGTAGCATTCAACGTGCTAGCGCTCGTTTAGAAGCTGCTGAAAAGTTGGCTGCTGGTATTGATGCAGTCGCTAAAGAAGCTTATGATGCTGCTTTTAAGAAATATCCTTACTTGACCCAAGAAGGTGAAGCTGGCGACACTCAAGTTAAGAAAGACAAGTGTTTCCGCGACATCAAGCACTACCTACGCTTGATCAACTACAGCTTAGTTGTGGGCGGTACTGGCCCTCTGGATGAGTGGGGTATTGCAGGCGCTCGTGAAGTTTACCGCTCTTTAGGTCTGCCTACTGCTCCCTACGTTACCGCATTGACCTACACTCGCGATCGCGCTTGTTCTCCTCGTGACTTGTCTCCTCAAGCATTAGGTGAGTTCCGCGCTCTTCTCGACTACGTAATCAACTCCCTTTCATAAGTAATAGGATTTGACTAGACGTAGACGAGCGATCGTCATACTCTAAAACTTAGGGACTCTCAATCTGTTGCTTTGCCTGTATCTGGTTGAGTGATTGATCAAGAGTCCCTCAGTTGTTACTAATTTTTAATTCGTAGTTCGTAATTCGTAATTCGTAATTCGTAATTAATGATTGAACCTGGGGGATTTAAACAGGGAAATTTTCTTTTATGACAATAGATTCATTATTTGAACAGTTAAAACACCCCAACCCTAATCTGCGAGAACGAGCCATGTGGGAACTGGCTGATGTTCGTGATGAAAATACGATTTCTCGCTTGATGGGTATTTTGGATGAAGAAGATGTGACTTACCGTCGTGCTGCTGTTAAGGCACTGGGTGCTATTGGTACAGATGCTGTCCCATCATTGGTAGATTCATTAATAAATAGCGAGAATGCAACCATTAGGGGTAGTTGTGCTAAGGCTCTGGCACAGGTTGCTGCTAACCATCCCGATGTTCCTTTCCCAGTTGAGGGGTTAGAGGGATTAAAAACAGCGCTCAATGATCCAAATGCCGTTGTCTATATTGCATCAGTAATGGCACTGGGTGAAATTGGTTCTCCTGCCTTTGAAATTCTGGCTGAGGCTCTGAAAACAATAGATAATGTTGCCCTGGCTGTAGCGATTGTTAATGCACTGGGTTCGATGGGTGATATGCGGGGAGTGGAAGTGTTGACAGCATTAACTAATGATGAATCTGCCGATCCCTATGTTCGTGAATCAGCAGTGAGTGCTTTGCCCCGATTAGATCAGGTGATTAATTATAAAAGAGGATAGCGATCGCTCTTAAATACAACTACCTTCATCAATCCCAATAGGGTTTATTACCAAGAATCTTCTTCTAACTGTCTCTCAATTTGAGAAATCGCCAACTTGATCACTGCCTGAACTCCTGCTTCCTCTTCTTGGGTTAATGCGGCTTGCAGGGGTTCTAAGGCAGTGCGATCGCCAATTTTCATTAATGCCAGAGCCGCCGCTTTCCGAGTTTCCCAATCTGGATGATGCAGTAACTCAACTAAATTAGGAATCGCGGGTTGATAAGCCAGACTGCCCAAAGCAGATGCCGCTTCACACCGCACCATTAGGGATGAATCGGTGAGAGCGTTCACTAGAATGTCAAATGCTCCTTCTTCAGTACCTTCTTCAGCAATTTTAGCGATCGCACCCACCACAGCAGCGCGAACATCAGCCGAGTCTGAGTTAATTTCTCGATATAAATGCTCCTTCGCTTCTGCCCCAATAAATCCCAGCGCCCACACAGCATGTCCTTTAGCACTTTCTGGATACTCTGTTGACGCTAAGATTTTCAGCAATGCTGGCACAGCTGCCTCACCGATTTTGGCAAGCCCCCCCACCGCCGAGGTTTTGACCACTGTATCTTCATCATTTAGGAGGGCATTAACCAAGGTGGGAACTGCGATCGGATCGGCAATCAGTGTCAGGGTTTTGGCGCTGGCTCTGCGTACAACTGGGTTGGGGTGATTTGCCACAGCTTCCATTAATAAAGGGGTCGCTGGTTTACCGACTTTACCCAGCGCCTCTGCAAAACTCAACCTAACCATCCCCCGTGAGTCTCCCATACTCTCAATCATCTGCTTGAGTAGCTCTTGATCATCAGGGTTGAAGGAGTTTAAGGCTAATTGCTCATTAACTGCTGCAAGTAAAGCATCAGTTTCTGCCTGGGAAAGATGTAACGAATCTTTCCCGGATTGAGTTTTCGAGTTGAGCATTATGACTTATAGGTAAATTATCAAGATAATTACTAGTTATTGACGCTCAGAGCAGCTTGCTGATTACGCAGTTCCTGGAGAGCAGAATCAATTTTGGCAAGTTCAGGCTCCAGTTGTGCCATAACATTAACTCTCATCAACTTCGCTCGTTTTGCTGTTTCTGTAGTTTCTTGAACTAGACGTTCCCGATATAGCTCAAGTTCTGCAATCACTTCGGCAACATCTTGAGGAGTTATGTTATCGGTTGTTGTGAATTCTGAGGTTTCATCCATAATTTTTGTTTCCTAAATGCGTGTTTATATGAATGATGTGTAGTCAGTGTTCGACTATCGGTTATATTTGGTTACTTGCTAAAGATCAATACTTAGCAAATACATAAAATGAAACGATTGGCAAGAGGCAACTAACTAATAGCTGACAAATGCATACATTCCGATCTTCTCAGATCGCGTTACCACTGGTAAAGCTTTTTGATAGAAATCTTCAAAAGTCGAACCGAAGGGAAAAATGGATAAAGTTGAGCTTTCAAGGTGTGTAAAAATTTTGGTAAATAGATTCCTCTTTGATCTCTATGCTCTGTGTCCTCTGCGCCTCTGTAGTTAGAAACAATACTTTTAAACCGCAGAGGCACAGAGAACGCTGAGAAAAAATAAGAGATTTTACGAGTCACCTTGAAAGAGCTACTTTTTAGAACTTATGCATTGACAAGAAATACCAAATATGAATTATGGTTAAAAACCATATTCTTTCGTAAGGGCACAGCATGGTCTATTTACGATCGCATAATTCCCAATTCCCAATTATTTTAAGATGTTTCCTCTAGTGGGAAAATATCTCCTCGCAAGTAGGATTCAAAATTTTTCTTGAAGTATTGAATGCTCGTCACATTGGGTTCGTCACTTTCTGTTGGCGTGAATTCATAAATTGGTACTTTTTCCCTCACCAACTTGACCAAGCTAGGATGAAGCTGCTCAAAAGAATCTACTCTAAATATTGTTGTTTCAAATCTTAATTTAGCTGGATGAGCATATCCTAATTTCATCCAGGGCAACCAAGGACAGTCTCTCGCCCATTTTGCCGGCGGGACTTCAGTAGCATCAGGTCGGCAAGTATTTGATATAAAGTACTCAACTCCCTTAAACTTTTCTCCAGGGCAATAATCTAAATATTTACTATCTCCTGCTAAAGGATGTGGGTATTCTAAAGGAATTTCCATAACCGAGGTAATGTATCCCTTGCCTTTGGGTATAACAGATTTCTTTGGTTTGACTGAGCCTTGGACAATGCGGTTAGCAATGTGAACTACTGGTACTGGTTGACTTGCTGTTGGTGACTGCCAAAAGTGCAGAATTTCTTGAGTATCTGGATCGCAAAATAAACCCAACTCTCTATTGATGCGATATCCGACTTCGCCATGTTCAGGATCGGCTTTGAGGAATACTTTGGTAGCATTCATCCCAATAATAGAGAACAATTTTTCTTTTGGCTTGTCTGGCGTTTCTTGCCACCATATTTCTCCAGACCAGTTGTAATAAAGCTGTAACCCATGATTTTTTCTGTAAAAATCGAGGTTGTTAAATTCATAATCATCTAAATAATCATTCATATATAGGCATTCGCTTTTATTTGTGATGTACTTTGGCTTAAAAGGCAATAGTAAGGGGGAAAAAGGCAATAGGAAAGAAAGCTTTTTTTGTTGTACCTAGGGAAAAATTAAATATGAGTCTTATAGGACTCTTATCATTTTAAAATGACTACTAAGATGCAAAGCGGTTTGTCGCTAGACATAGCAACGTTCATCTAACAGAGCTTACACAAAAAAATTTTGTAGTCCCCAGTCCCTAGTACGATAGTAAACATGAACTCTGAGCAATTATCCACGAGCCATTTATAGATCAATGGATAAACGTTTTTTTAAAATGTTTGGGCTAACAGAAGAACAAGCGATCGCAATTATCGATACACCATTAGAACAACTCGAAGACGCTTCTGATAAGTATATTGCTGTTTCCCATCTGATTAATTATCCCACTGAACAGTCGATCGCGGCTTTGGTACGAGCGATTGAAACTAGTAACCCTGATGAGTTAGACCATCGTATTGTCCGACGCAAGGCTGTGGAAAGCCTGGGGCGATTGCAGGCTGAATCAGCTTTACCTGTAATTCGGCAGTGTCTTAAAGATGATGATATTTATACTGTTGAAAATACCGTGTGGGCGATTGGGGAAATCGGGACTAAAGATCCAGATATTCTTGAAGAAGTGGCTCAACTACTGGATAAACCAGGTCAAATTTATCGAGTTATTATTCACACTTTAGCTAATGCTGACTATCAGCCGTCTTTGGAACGTGTAAATAAATTTACTCAAGCTGAAGATGAACCTACGCGTAGTGCTGCGATCGCTACAGTTTGTCGTTTTAGCGGTGACTACTCCCAAATCACTGAGGTGATGGCGCTGCTGCAAAGTTCTAGCGTCAATGCACGGCGCGGTTGCATTCAAGACTTGATTGATGCACGCTACTACAAAGCCATCCCAGAAATTGCTCGTTGTCCTGTATCTTTGGTGTTTCGCTTGCGAGGATTGCGAATGCTTTTGGATGCAGGCGTTCCCAATGGTGAAATTACCTTTACAGAAATTCAACCTTACTTAGAAAAAGTACTTTACGATCATCCAAATGACCTTGATTTAGTACATGAGTATGACGCGACCCCGGTATTAGATTTTGTCATTAATGAACTCTACGAAACCGATTTTGGACGCTGCTATTTGGCGACAAAAACTTTACTAGATATCTATCCCCAAGAAGCACCCCAAGCACTTTTAACAACTTATGGGGATAAGGCATATAACGATTATGGCGCTCATTATCATGTAATGAAACTTTTTGGCTGGCTGAAATATGCTCCCGCCTACGATTTGTTAATAGAAAACCTACACAATCGCGAACCCCAGTTTCAGAAATCTCGTGCGGCGTGTGCGATCGCTCTTGGTGAATTGGGTGATGCACGAGCAATTTCTGAAATCAAAATTTGCCTCAATACCCCTATTTGGGATTTGAAATATGCTTGTCTATTGGCACTAGACCAATTAGGAGACTCCTCTGGTCGGCAAATTTGCGCTCATGATGGTGACTGGTTAATTAGAGCGAAAGCGACGAGTAATCAATATATGAATTCGACGGCTCATATTGTCTAACTAATTAGCTGAATAAAAAGACCTCTCCCTGGCTTTACTAAGTAAAACCTTCCCCTCTCCGAGTCGGAAAGGGACAGACTTGAACTTTAGTTCAAGACAGGGAGAGGTTCATGGAACTCACTAGTTACAAACGCTAGGGACGCAAAAATGTACGCCCCTACCAGTTTAGGATTTACTAGTGGTAACTGCTTCGTTTAACACTAACTCTGGTTTTGCTGTCTCCTCTTCTTCTGGCAAACCGTAAATTGACCTGTACAACTTGACGTACTCTTTAGCAGATTTATACCAACTAAAATCTTCATTCATGCCCCGTTTTTGTAGTTCTTGCCATTGAGGTTTGAAACGGAAACCTTCCCAAGCTCGGATCATACAAGTGAAAAGGTCTAGCGGTTCATAGCGGTCAAAGCAATAACCAGTACCTGCGGCATTTTCGGGGTCGTGATGCCTTACGGTGTCAACTAATCCACCTGTGCGGCGAACAATAGGTACAGAACCGTAGCGCAAAGACATCATTTGGCTAATACCGCATGGTTCAAAACGACTAGGCATTAAGAAAGCGTCAGTACCGGCGTAGATCCGACGGGACAGGGCATCGTTATACAGTAAGTAAGTTGCCATGCGTCCGGGAAAACGGGATGCTAATTGCCACATCTGAGTTTCATAGTAGCGATCGCCTGTTCCCAACAAAACAAACTGTGCATCTGTATAAGATAGAAAGCGATCGAGGATTTGCAATATCAAATCAATGCCTTTTTGTTCCACTAATCGGGTAACAATCCCAATTAAAAAGGCTTTGGAGTTGACTTCTAATCCTACTTCTTCTTGCAAAGCAATTTTGTTGGCTTTGCGTTTATCTAAAGTATCAGCAGTGAAGGTTTGGGCAATATATTTGTCATTTTCGGGATTATAAACTTCGGTATCAATCCCGTTGATAATCCCAGATAACTTACCGCTAATAAAAGACAGCAAACCTTCTAATGTTTCACCATAAGCAGCTGTCTTGATTTGCTCGGCATAAGTGGGCGAAACTGTATTTACCTTATTGGCAAATTGTACTGCTGCGGCCATTGTGTTGTGTCCTTGCATATACCAAGGACACCAAGTAATTTTCTCTAAATACCAACGCCACGGTCCTTGATAAGCCAGGTTATGAATGGTAAAGACTGTGGTGATATCAGGATCTTGGTGCATCCACACCGGAATCATCCCCGTATGCCAGTCATGACAATGGATAATTTCTGGTTTCCAGTAATTCCAGGCAAACTCGGCTGCACCATTGGAAAAGAAAGTGAACCGCCAGTCTTCATCATCTCCAGAATAAATGCGGCGAGGTAGGAAGACGGGATGTCCAAATAAGTACAAGGGAACATCAGTACCAGGCAGAACGCTTTCATAAACAGCAAATTCCTGGAACATGGCAGACCCCCGCCAGATGGGTTCTTTGGGAATTTCCATTTTGTCTGGCAGGAAGCCATAGTAAGGCAAGAATATCCGCACATCATGCCCCATTTCTCTCAGAAATTTGGGTAATGCCCCAACAACATCACCCATTCCTCCTACTTTCGCAATGGGTGCTGCTTCTGCTGCAACAAATAGAATCCGCATGGTAATTTTTGCTTCCCCGATTCTGTCTATAATTGTCAAATTAACTTGATGATCGTGACCAACGCAATTTGTCGCGTCTTTGGTACAACGACGATCAATTCTTATCTAATCACATCGGCTTGCCCAATTGCTTAGGAACCGCGTTGAATGACCGCAAAAATTTCTGATAAAATTTCTTGCGCTCCCTGTTGCCGTAATAACTCTGCTAGTTCTGTGCCTAACGCTTCGGCATTGTTGGCAATTCCAGTGACGGTATCTTTTACCAACTTTTGACCATCTATACTGGCAACTATGCCTGTTAAGGTCAAATTCTCACCAGAGATTTCTGTATTTACACCAATAGGTACTTGACATCCGCCCTCTAAAGAGCGCAGAAAAGAACGTTCGGCGAGACAGCGATCGCGTGTTGCAGGATGTTCGATTGCTTTGAGTAGAGTTAGCAATTCACTATCATCAGCACGGCATTCTATCCCTAATGCACCTTGTCCAACTGCGTGGAGAGAGATTTCTTTGGGGATAATTTGATGAACGCGATCGCTCATTCCCAATCTTTCTAATCCTGCGGCTGCCAAAATTAAGGCATCGTATTCGCCTGCATCCAGTTTTGCCAATCGTGTAATTAAGTTTCCCCGCACATCTTTAAAAGTAAAGTGGGGGAAGTGGTGGCGCAACTGTGCTAACCGCCGCAGCGAAGATGTCCCAATTACTGCACCTTCGGGTAAAGTATCGATTTGTTTATCTTTGTGCTTTTCATGCACAACTAAGGCATCGGCTGGATTTTCCCGTTCAGTAATTGCTGCCAGTGTCAATCCTTCTGGTAAGTTAGTCGGCAAATCCTTGAGGGAATGAACTGCAAAGTCAATCTCTTGATTGAGCATTCCCACTTCAAGTTCTTTAGTAAAAAGTCCTTTATCGCCAATCTTAGCTAATGCTACATCAAGGATTTTGTCGCCTTGGGTAGACATGGTGTGGACTTCAAAAGTGATATCAGGAAAGCTTTGTTGGAGTTGCTCTTGTACCCAATAGGTTTGAACTAGAGCAAGTTGGCTTTTGCGTGAACCGATCCGAATAGTGCGTGGGGGACTAGAAACAACTGAAGTCATAAAACAATATATCAAACAAGGCGATAAATTCACTCTCATCTAGACTACCGTAGTCAGGGACTCATAAGAATTTTGGGTTTTGGATTTTGGATTTTGGATTACAATTCTTTACCAAAAGCTGGTTTGAGGAATCTCGAACAATACTAATTAGACTTATCTTTTAGTGGAAGAGCGATCGCACAAGTTGTACCTATTCCTACTTCACTGGTGATGTTAATATGACCCTGGTGCAAGTCCACACACTTTTTCACCACTACCAATCCTAATCCAGTACCAGGAATGCTTTTGACATTTTTGCCACGATGAAACGGCTCAAACAACTGCTTTTGATCTGCTAACAGAATCCCAATACCCTGATCTTGCACCTGGAGAATCACCGTATCTGATTGAAACTCCAGACTAAGATGAACATTCCCTCCTTGAGGAGAATATTTAACCGCATTCAGCAGTAAATTAGAGAGAATGGAACGCAACAACCTTTCGTCTACTGAGGCAGGAACAGCTTTTCCTTGGCAAACAAAGCTAAGTGTGTGCCTCTGGTCTGTACTTAGCCGCATTTCTTCGACAAAATAACCACAAAATCCTTCTAAATCTATGAGTTTAGGATTAAATTCTAGTTTTCCAGTTTCGGCTCGATTGATGGTTAAAATATCGTCTAACATTTGAACCATATTTTTGACAGAGAGTTGAATTCTCTGCAAGTTCCTCAGTCGCTTACAAGAGTTCTCCCATTCATCCTGACAGTTTTCTAGCAATTGGGCAGCTGCTAAGGCAGTACTTAGAGGAGTGCGAAACTCGTGAGATGCCATTGAGAAAAAACGTGTTTTCAGCACACTAAGTTCTCTTTCTCGCTCTAGCGCCATCCGAATTTCATCTAACCGCTTGCGCTCTGTAATGTCACGTTGTACTGATATCCAGTGGGTATACCAGCCAGTTTGATCGGCTACGGGGACAATGCTAAATTCATTCCAGAATTCCGAGCCGTCTTTGCGGTAGTTAATTACCTGAACGGTAACTGTTTCCCAACGAGAAAGAGCAGTCCAAACTTTATCCAGTTCCGCCCGACTTGTTTTTTCCCCTTGCAAAATACGGGGCGTTTTACCTAACACTTCTTCCAGGCTGTAACCTGTGATTCGGGTGAATGCTTCATTAACATAAATGATGTGCGGCCCAGGTTCGCCAATTGGTTGTGCTTCGGTGATAACTACCGCATCGTTAGTATTTACAACCACAGATTGCAGTAACCTTACCTGTTCTTCCTGCTGCTTTTGGTGTGTGATATCGGCAATTACTGCCACCATACCGTTGATACTATCGTCACTATCATGCAAGGGAGCAGCAGAGAAAACTATATCGATCGCAGTGCCATCTTTTTTAAAGCGGCGCAATTCCACTCTGGTATAAGTTGTCCCTTGTAATATACTTTCTTGCAGAGTGTTGTATTCTTCTAATTGATCGTCTAAAAAAATTGGGTTAGGATGGTCGATTACCTCCGCCTCCGTCCAGCCAAACATCCGTTCAGCAGCAGGATTCCAGATTTTCACATTCCCTTCTAAATCAAGCGTGAAGATGGCACGAGGAGAGGCAGTAATCAAAGCTTGCAATGCTGCTTGTGTGCGTTGACGTTCAGCTATTTCTGCTCTTAAAGAGACATTAGCTTTAGCTAGCTCTTGAGTCCGTTGTTGGACGCGGTGTTCTAATTCAGCATTGAGTGTTTGTAGCTGCTTGTAAAGTTCTGATTGTTGAATAGCGATCGCCACCTGGGTTGCAAGTTGCTTCATCAACTCAATTTCCCAAGATTCCCATACACGGGTGCGATCGCACTGATGAGCAATCAATAAGCCCCAAAGATAAGGTGGAGAAGCAGGAGTTTGGCGATCGCGTTGTTTATCTGCTTCCCGATTCTCTTGGAGAATTGGCACTACCAACTTGGCTTTGACACCGAACTGTTTTACAAAGTCTGCCAAGCATAATTCGACATCAGCTTGTTCAACATTAGCGATCGCACGGGTTTTCCCCAATGAATAAGCTTGGTGATACTCTCTAGGAAACACTTCTTCTGGAAAGGTTTCTCCTAAAATTTTTGTATATTCAGGTAAAACTGTTTCAGTAATTGCGCTACCCGTCCCATCTTCCCAAAGGCGATAAATTAAAACCCGATCTGCTTGGAGAAACTCGCGCACTTCTGCAACAGTGGTAGTCAGAACCTCCTCTAATTCCAAAGATTCACGGATATGTTGAGCAATTTGGTTTACTAGTCGCTCCCGCTCAGTTTGTTGCCGCAGTATCACTTCTGCTCGTTGCCTTCTAGTTACTTCCAGATTGAGAAAATAGTAAATTGTCCCCAAGGTAATAATGCTACAGCCAACACCGAAAGGGGCGAGATTGATAACGCTAAAATCGGGAATTAGCATAGGAATGAGAGATTGGAGAAATAAAGTCTGGATTTGGGCGTGTTAGGCTTCACGTTTGGAAATTCTCCCAATAGAGCATTCATCAAGCATCTTCAATTGGATCGGAATATGTATCAAATCGTAGACAAAATTGCTGCATTATCCGCGACAAAGTTGAGCTTTGAGTGAGAATTGGAAAATTTATATTTTCTAGTCCACTCAACTTGCTTATGATATACATTGTAATTACACTGTAAGTATGAGCGAGTTGAGATTTGAGTGGGATGAGCGAAAAGCTAGGTCTAATGAGCAAAAGCACGGTGTATCGTTCAATGAGGCAGAAACCGTCTTCTATGACGAGAATGCTCGCTTACTCTATGACCCTGAGCATTCTTTAGAAGAGGATCGTTACATACTCTTGGGAATGAGTGATTCACTACGTTTGTTGCTGGTGTGTCATCTCTATCAGGAAAGCGAGGAGGTTATCCGCATTATCTCGGCTCGTAAAGCTACTAAGCGGGAGTGTCAACAATATCAGAGTTTTGTCTCATGAAAGAAGAGTATGATTTTTCTCAATCTATCAAGAATCCGTACATTAAAAAACTTAAGAAGCAAGTGACGATTCGGCTTGAGGAGGATATCGTTGATTACTTCAAAGTTCTTGCCGAAGAAACTGGCATTTCCTATCAGAGCCTGATCAACCTTTATTTACAGGATTGTGTAAGATCACGGCGTAAACCCTCACTGGAGTGGGTGAACAACGCCTAACAAAGCGCTTTTGAGTTAATGCTATGTATAGGCGATCGCCTTGTTGCATTCAGCTAGTTCCGAACATTGATAAACTGGATGTAGGACTTTCGGAGTGGCAGAAATCATGAGTGTTGCAAAATCTGCATCCCTAACCCTAGAAGAATTTCTGAAGTTACCAGAAACAAAGCCTGCAAGTATTTATATTGATGGTGAGATTATCCAGAAACCAATGCCGAAAACCCGCCACTCTCGACTTCAGGGTAAGTTGATTAATGGGATTAATGAAGTCACAGAGAAAAAGCAAATCGCTTA
This sequence comes from Nostoc sp. C110, assembly GCF_043099725.1. Lineage (GTDB taxonomy): Bacteria > Cyanobacteriota > Cyanobacteriia > Cyanobacteriales > Nostocaceae > Nostoc > Nostoc muscorum_A. Next base: position 6,713,729 of record NZ_CP171148.1, read on the forward strand.
TGCTTTTCCAGAGTTGCGTTGTACTTTTGGTGGTCGCTCAATTGTTCCAGATGTGGCGGTTATTCGTTGGCAACAAATTGAGTTTGACGATAACGGAGAACCTGTAGATGATGTGTTAATTGCTCCAAACTGGACAATTGAAATTCTTTCTCCAGATCAAAGTTCTAATCGAGTTACCAATAATATTTTACACTGCCTAAAATATGGTTGTCAGCTAGGATGGTTAATCGATCCTGATGATCGCTCAGTTCTCATATTTAAACCACATCAACAACCAGAATTTTGTCATAGAGAAGATAAATTGACTGTTCTAGATGGTGTTGATTTAGAGTTGACAGTAGAACAAGTATTTGGATGGTTAAAGATGAAAGCAGAGTGAGAATATATATTAAAATTACCGCTAAATAATCGGTTTCTAGTTCTAAATACTCACAATGAAATTTACTGATATAGCCAAATCTGGAAATGCTTGTGGGTAAATAGTGCCTCCAGTTAATGTGCTTTTTGAAGCATATTCTCCATCTTGAGGATATCTAAATACTATAAGTTGTCGCTTTCTAAGATTAACTACCCAATATTCAGGAATTTCTACTTCAGCATAGACTTTAGTTTTTATTTGTAAGTCCTTATCTAAGCTGGAATCTGCATATTCGATCAACCAAAAGATATTTTCAGGATAGGGATGATGTTCTAAATATTCACGTCCCAATCTTTGTACAACAGCAATATCAGGCTCAGGTTCAGAGTTGTTAGGAAGGGTAATCGGTTTACTAGGGCGAACTGTGGCACGATTGCCTAAAAGTTGAATCAGATACTCTCCAGCTTCACTGCTGAAGTAGGCATGAGGTTCTCCTTCCGGTCGCATTTCTACTATTTCTCCCTTTAGTAGTTCTATACGCCGATTATCTAGTATACCTGCCGCAATCATGTGGTGATATTCATCTATTGTCCACTTAGCTGTAGTTACGGTCATAGAGACAATTTTTATTACCTAATAACATACATATTAACGCAATTATATAAGTCGCTATAAATCAAAACAAATTAACAATTTTTATCAAATCTAGTGTACAAACCACCATACTTAAACCAGTATTGCCTTAACTGATGACAAGGTGTAAACAAACTGGCTTTGACACGATAAAGAAGAACCTGTCGATGGTCGCCCATCCAAATTTTGTCAATCGGCTCAACAGAAATTAATGTTCCTCCTAGAGCGGCTATACAGTCAGTAAATCTATCAACGCAAGAATAGTCTATAGTTTCAAATATAAAAAAGTGACCGGAACATATTAAATGACGGCTTCTTATCCAACATTGGAGCTTTTTATGTGCTTGTGGCGGCAACATTGTTTTGCTTCAAATAATTTGAGATGAATGCAATAGTTACATCGATTTTTGGATAAATAAATTTCTTGCATAAAGCATTTTTTTAGCTCGCACAAAGGCATAAATAAACGCTTAATCGTCTATTCAGCCTTTTTCAGTTAAGTGGAGCGCGACCAAGCAAATGCCTAAAGTTCAACTCAATTACCCGATAACGAGGACAATTGCTGAAAAACCGGGAACTATATAACTCTGACTTTGCTACCAGACGGATAAATTCGCGGACGTTGATTTCGCTCCGCTTAAACTGCGACTCAGGCAAAGTAAGCCGTTCGTTTTCCATCACATACGTATTTCCTAAAACCTGTCTATATATAAGCCTGATAATAACCTCAAGTTCTTCTGCTGAATAACCAGGTACTCCTCCAGTTGAGTGATTGTCTTCAAACAGGCTGACACCTAAATGTGAACTTTGCCCAAAAGTCATTTTCTGAAAATCTCCTGGCTAAACATAGAGTTCTTTTAGAACGTCTAAAGGAGGTTATTAAAAACCTACATAGAATAGAAAATTACATATAAAAAGTAAGGAAATCACTCATGAAATGGTAAAGAAATCGGAAAGAAGCAACGAAAACTAGAAATTGTTACTTTTTGCAATATTTTCTCAATGGGAGTCCGCAGATAGTTTTAAACATAAGTTGTATGGTTTAAAAAAAATTTATGCGGATTCTCTTAGTTGAAGATGATGTACGCCTTGCCGAGACTTTAGCAGAAGCCCTTACAGACCAGCGTTATATGGTTGATGTGGTGACAGATGGTGAGGCTGGATGGAATCAAGCCAAAATGCTGGATTATGATTTGCTGCTGCTTGATGTGATGTTACCAGAGCTAGATGGAATTAGTTTATGCCATCGACTGCGATCGCACAGCTACAGTATGCCTGTTCTCATGCTTACTGCGCGTGATACCGTTAGCGATAAAATCACCGGACTCGATGCGGGAGCTGATGATTATGTCGTTAAACCAGTGGATTTGCAAGAACTATTTGCCCGAATTCGCGCCTTGCTTCGTCGGGGTAACGTTTCATCGCCACCGATTTTGGAATGGGGCAATTTGCACCTCAACCCCAGCACTTATGAAGTGAGTTATGGGAAAAATATGCTACATTTAACCCCAAAAGAGTACGGCATATTAGAGTTATTGCTACGAAATGGTCGTCGTGTCCTTAGTCGCAGCGTAATTATTGAACATATTTGGTCGCTAGAGTCACCTCCAGAAGAACATGCTGTGAAAGTTCATCTCAGAAGCCTGCGTCAGAAGCTCAAAGCAGCCGGAGCTTTTGAAGATTTTATTGAAACAGTTCATGGTATTGGCTACCGTCTTAAACAACTCGAATAAAATGTTGTATTATATAGACCACTTGAGAAGATTTCAGCTATTAGCAAAAACTCTACTTTGTTTGCTTTGACTCTGAGTTTAAAAATATTATTTTTTTCAACGCAGAGTAGCACAGAGGCTCGCAGAGATTTCAGTTTTTTTTCGCTACTAATTTGTGAAATACTCTATTTAAAGTACTTAAGGGTCAGATTTAAGATATTCTTGTAATTCTTGGGTACGCAGTTTTGTGAGATTTTCTAGACACCCAGCATAAATACTAGGGGCAATACTCCCTCCCTCATATTTACTTCTTTCAAACTCACAATTGGTATCTCGAAACTTTAACCATGCAAGTTGTGCAGCAATCAATTTCTGCTTCCTAGATTTTTCTAAGGTAGGTAGCAATTGTTGATAAGCTCGGTTCAGTCTTTTATCTGCATTCTGATAAGATAATTTCGCGCATTCATTAATTGCTGCTTGAGTTTGAGGATTATTGCAGTTAAATTTTTGAGCTAGGCGAATCTGGGGTAAATCAGGCGTTATGCCTGCCATTGTCATTGAAGGGGTATCTAAACTGCTAAGAGTTAGCATACTTGCCAAAACTAGTAATAATTGACGCATAACAAAAATTTTATTGTTTAGGCAAGTATAGACAAAAGATACCAAAATGTGCAGTATTGATATGTTTCAACGCCGAAGACTTATAAACTTGTTACAAAAGATAAACCAGCCGTCAGAAGGAAGGCAAAATTTCACAAGAATGCTAGAAAGAATTTGGTATTTTAGTGATCTAAATAAAGTTTAGCTTTTATATTTTATGAATCGTTCCGCCTGTCTTATTTTTAATCCAGTTGCGGGTCAGGGAGACCCAGATATAGAACTGGCAGAAATTCGAGCAATATTAGAGCCAGATATTGATCTAGATATTCATCTCACAACTCAAGAAATTGATGCAGATCAACTAGCTTATGCAGCCGTAGAGCGAGGGGTGGATACAATCATTGCTTCGGGGGGAGATGGGACTCTCTCAGCAGCGGCAGCGGCTTTAGTAGGTACTGATATTTCATTTGGCATCATTTCCAGAGGAACAGCAAACGCTTTTGCCACAGCTTTGGGAATTCCTGACACGATCGCAGGTGCGTGTGAAACAATTTTGCAGGGAGGAACCCGTCATGTAGACGTAGCCTATTGCAACGATCGCCCAATGGTACTCTTGGCAGGTATTGGCTTTGAAGCTGAAACTGTAGAATTGGCAGACCGAGATGCCAAAAATCGCTTTGGAATGATGGCCTATGTTTTCGCTGGAATTCAGCAACTGAGAAATTTACGTAAATTTGATGTTGAAATTGAAACAGAAGACAGAATAATTAAAACTAGTGCCTGTGCAGTCACAGTCGCAAATGCCGCGCCTCCCACTTCAGTCTTAGCTCAGGGGCCAGCAGGTTTGGTTTATGATGATGGCTTACTAGATTTAACGATTGTAGCTCCAGCAAACAAAGCAGGAGCGATCGCTGCTACATTCCATCTATTTCAAACGGCTTCTACAGGTAACGCCGTAGAACGGGATGATATTGGCTTTCTGCGAGCCAAACAATTCAAAATTACAACTGAGCCACCGCAAAAGGTTGTTCTAGATGGTGAAATAGTCGGCACAACACCAGTAGAAATTAAGTGCATACCAGGTGGGTTGAAGATTTTTGTGCCATTAGTAGAAGAAGTTGAGCCTACCGAAAAACTAGAAGGACTTCCTAATTTGACTATTGAGATGAAAGATACGGTAGAAGAGTAAGGGAATTGGGAATTGGGAATTGAGAAGAGGACTTGGGGACAAGGAGAATTGGGGACAAGGGGAAAGACTTGTTTCAAGTTCTCACCTCTTGTCCCCTTGCCCCCTTGTCCCCTTGTCCCCCTGCCCTCTTCTCCCTGCAATTCAAGATTCAGGAGTATGTTGCATTGAAACTTGTATCAGATCCAGCGATCGCTAACAAAATTCGTAAAATGAATCAGCGAGTAAGGTGGCAAGATCCGTTAATTGTGGAACGGAACATCGACCAAACTCGCCTGGTGTTGGAGGATGGTCAAGGAGATAATCCTGAGTTTTCATTTTTAGTTGTGGGTGATAGTGGTTCTGGTAAGCATCGGGGACACAATCCCCAACGACAGATAGCTGAACTGATGTTGCCCCATCACGATGAATCCCGTTTTATGCTGCATACCGGGGATGTGATTTATTTAGTGGGTTCGAGTGAATACTACCAGCAAAACTTCATTCAGCCTTACCGAGAGTTTATCTTGGGCGGAGAGCATCCGAAGCGGATTGCTTATGACCAGATGACTTTTAAGCTCCCCATTTTACCAGTACCGGGAAATCACGATTATTATAACTTGCCCATTTTATTGAGCTTGGCCTCTCTCACAACATTACCCCTTCGTCGTCTGTTGCGATCGCGGTTAGACCTAGATGTGGGTTTGCATGGCTCAGGAACCGGTGAAGCCTACGCACACGCATTTATAGACTATCTGAAAGCATTGCAGCTTCCAGGAGAGTTAAGCAGCCATTTAGATCAGCACTACACAGGTAAGACAGATACAGGTCTTTGTCTTAAGTATGAACCTGGGCATTTTACCCGCCTTCCCAATCGTTACTACACTTTTCGCTATGGCGGAATTGATTTCTTCGCCTTGGATTCTAATACATTTAACGATCCACCACCTCTACCTAAAACAAAAAAAGGTGATGCCGATCGCAAAATCTTAGAAAAGCGCCGTGAAGATTTAGAGCAAGAAAAGCAGTACATTATTGAAACCTCGGCCAAGCTTCGTCCTGAAAACCCCATTGAAGCCGATCAATTGGACGATTACCACGCCAAACTGTCACAAATTGAAGAAATTATTGTTGATATCGAGAAACAACTAGCTGCTAATAAAACAATTCAGACTGATATTGAACAACTAGACTGGCTCAAAAAGAGATTAATTGAATCTTGGAATAATTCAGAAGTTCGGGGAAGAGTGATTTATTTCCATCATCCTCCTTATGTAACTGAGGCGACAAAGTGGGAACAAGCACAAACTTTAATCATTCGCGATCGCTTCCGTGGGGTGCTGGATGCAGTAGCGAAAGAAATAGGTTCTCTAAATCAGGGTCGTCCTTTGGTTAATTTGGTATTAAACGGTCACGCCCACTGCTTAGAACATCTTGAGACAATGGATACAGGACACGCTGATTCTGGTATCCACTGGCTTGTTTGTGGTGGTAGCGGGTTTAGTTTGCGCCGCCAAAGGATTGAGGGAGCAGATTTAATGGAGGAAAATAAATTAGTGGCGCGATCGCATCTCTTTATTGGTCGCAACGGTCAAGGTTCTCAGAAGCGACGACCTTATTCAGGTTTACGCATTGACGTTAAAGGCGATGGACAGCCTAAGTTTATTGTCCGTCCTTTGGTTGCCGAATGGCATCAGCGACAATGGCATAATCGGGAACTTGAGCCACTGATCATCTAAAGTCGAAGAAGAGGAGTGTGGGGAGTGTGGGGAGAGAGGGGAGTGTGGGGGGTAAGACTTCTTTCTTCGAGATTGTTATGTACACACGATAGAAGAATGGCAGGAGAGAGGGGAGTGTGGGGGGTAAGACTTCTTTCTTCCCCATCCTCCCACACCTCCCGCACCTCCCACACCTCCCACACCCTTGTTTTCCCCTTCTTGGTAAAATATCCTTGAGCGATCGCCATTCAACTTTCACATCACGTTATCATCGGATATTGTGGAATTTCCGTGCGTAACTTGATAGCATCTATGACCGCCTCTCACTCTGAAACTCCATCTACCAAACCCGACGCAAGTACTTTTATTTCTGACCATCTACAGGTGGATCGCAGTAAGCTAAGTCAAATGTACTTGCATTATGTCGAGACGAAGGATAAATATCCTCACGCGGTATTGTTGTATCGGGTAGGAGATTTCTTTGAATGCTATTTCCAAGATGCTGTAAAACTAGCACAAGAATTAGAATTAGTCCTCACTAGCAAGCAAGCTGGCGAACAGGGAAGAGTGGCGATGTCTGGTGTTCCACATCACGCTTGGGAACGCTACGCGACGATGCTAGTAGAAAAAGGTTATGCAGTTGTAATTTGCGACCAAGTAGAAGATGCTTCGGAAGCTGCTGGTAGATTGGTGCGGCGGGAAGTAACGCGCATTCTTACCCCAGGCACTTTGCTGGAAGAAGGAATGCTGAAATCCAGTCGCAATAATTACCTTGCAGCAGTGGTAATTGCCGCAAATCATTGGGGTTTAGCTTATGCAGACATCTCCACAGGGGAATTTCTGACAACTCAAGGTAGTGATTTAGAACATTTGACACAGGAATTAATGCGCTTGCAACCTTCAGAGGTGCTAGTTCCAACAAATGCGCCTGATTTGGGTAGTTTACTGCGTCCGGGAGAAACTTCACCTCATCTACCGGAGTGTTTGCCACCATCATTTTGCTATAGTTTGCGATCGCAAGTTCCATTTTCTCAAGGCGAAGCTAGACCTCGATTATTGCAGAAATTTAAAGTGCGATCGCTCGAAGGACTCGGTTGCGATCATCTTCCCCTTGCTGTTCGTGCGGCTGGTGGTCTTTTAGAATACTTGGAAGATACTCAAAAAGAAAACCCAGTTCCCCTGCAAAGACTCCGCACCTACACTGTCACCGACTACTTAATTGTTGATAGTCAAACCCGCCGTAACCTAGAAATTACCCAAACCGTCCGGGATGGCACTTTTCACGGTTCCCTACTCTGGTCATTGGATAGAACGAGTACAGCGATGGGTGGGCGGGCTTTACGGCGGTGGTTATTGCAACCATTACTCGATATTAAAGGCATTCGGGCGCGGCAAGAGACTATCCAAGAATTGATGGAAAATACACCCCTGCGTCAAGATTTGCGGCAGTTATTACGCCAAATTTATGACCTAGAACGCCTCACCGGAAGGGCTGGTTCTGGTACAGCGAATGCTAGAGATTTAGTAGCTTTGGCAGATTCTCTCTCACGTTTACCAGAATTATCTCATTTAGTAACTGAAGCGCATTCTCCATTTCTCAAAGCTTTGCAGAAAGTCCCAAGTGTGTTAGAAGAATTAGCACAAAAGTTACACGCGCACCTTGTGGAGTCGCCACCCATACTAATCAAAGAAGGTGGATTGATTCGCCCTAGCGTCAATCCTCTTTTGGATGAAAGAAAAGCGACTGTAGAAGCAGACCAGCAATGGATTGCCAACTTAGAAGTTGAGGAGAGGGCGAAGACGGGAATTTCGACATTGAAGGTAGGATTTAATAAAACTTTTGGTTATTACATCAGTATTTCCCGCACCAAAGCTGACCAAGTACCTGCTAATTACATCCGCAAGCAAACCCTGACCAATGAGGAACGTTACATCACCCCAGATTTGAAGGAACGAGAAGCGCGGATTCTCTCAGCGCGGGATGATTTAAATCAATTGGAATATGAGATTTTTACGGCATTGCGGGAAGAGGTAGCACAAGAGGCGGAGGTAATTCGCAATCTATCTCGTGCAGTGGCGGCAGCAGATGTATTGTGTGGTTTGGCTGAGTTGGCAGTGCATCAAGGTTACTGTCGTCCAGAAATGTTGTCGGGAAGGGAGATAAACATTGTTGATGGCCGTCATCCGGTGGTGGAACAGTCTTTACCTGCGGGTTTCTTTGTGCCGAATTCGACTCAATTGGGTCAAGATTCATTAGTCATTAGTCATCTGTCATCAGCAGATAATCAAGAACAAATAACAAATGACCAAGGACAAATGACAAATGACAATCCCGATTTAATTATCCTCACCGGGCCAAATGCTAGCGGTAAAAGTTGTTATTTGCGTCAGGTGGGATTGATTCAGTTAATGGCGCAGATTGGTAGTTTTGTACCAGCTAGGTTTGCCAAATTGGGAATATGCGATCGCATTTTCACCCGTGTAGGTGCAGTAGATGATTTAGCAACTGGTCAATCTACGTTCATGGTGGAAATGAATGAAACGGCGAATATTCTCAACCATGCTACGTCTAGGTCGCTGGTATTATTAGATGAAATTGGTCGGGGAACAGCAACATTTGATGGTCTTTCTATAGCTTGGGCCGTGGCGGAATATATCGCAGTGGATATTCGGGCGCGAACGATTTTTGCGACTCATTACCATGAATTGAATGAGCTAGCTAGCATTGTACCGAATGTAGCTAATTATCAAGTGACGGTAAAAGAATTACCCGACCAAATTATCTTTTTACACCAAGTCCAACCAGGAGGCGCAGATAAGTCTTACGGTATTGAAGCGGGAAGATTAGCGGGTTTACCAGCAGTGGTGATTCAACGAGCCAAACAAGTGATGGGGCAAATTGAGAAGCATAGTAAAATTGCGATGGGGCTGCAAAATCTGGATTGATATCTTACTGCATTGCCTTAACAATTCAGGCTAACGGCATTGCATGATAAATGACGATAATGTAAGTACATCATTGTAGATACGCTTGAAGATGAGCAACTCTTACAACATTCGTAGTACCAAAATTGGTAACAGTGCAGGGTTTAGGCTACCTGCTGAGTTTTATCTGGAGCATCCTCAGTTTGCCAATGCAGATGGTTGGATAGAGGTATTGTCGCCGGATACTGCAATTTTGCGGATTGTAACTCAATCTGGTGATGATGAAGATGCAGAAGATTCAGTAATGATGCGGCTGTTTCTCGATTTTGCTATGACAGAAACGCTTAAAAATAATACGCTGCAACCTTATACAACTGAAATGTCTGAGGTTGCCCACGAACTAATTGTAGGTGTGGAATTAGACGATGAGTTATTAGAAGATGGCTAATTTTGCCAGTAATGGGTGGGGAGTTTACTTTCATCCACAACTATTTGCTACTCAATATAAAGAATTGTTTGAGCGCGTTTCCTGTTTACGGGAGCAATTACCAGAGGCTGAATATAAAACCCATACAACGGTAAAGTTATTTGCAGCGATTACTGTTGCAATTGAAAGTAAGATCCCTTCTGACCCGTTTGCAAGTCATTTTGCCTTGACGGGGGCATTGAAACGCTATGGACGCGTGAAAAAGATGGGTCTACCGGAGCGGTATCGGCTATTTTTTAGGGCGTTTGATACGGAACAGTTGAAAGTGATTGTAATTTTGTGGTTAGGATTTCCACGTAAACAGGGAGCGAAAAATGATTGCTACCAGGTGTTTACTAAGATGGTTGAACGAGGGACATTTTCAGACAGTTTAGATGAGTTGTTGACAGATTGTGAGGTAACGGAGGATTAAAAGAGGAAGAGAGTTGTCAACTAGTTGAAATCTTGTTGACCTTTATGCTTAAAATTGCACAAGAGGTTTTTTTAGCATCTACTAAAAGCTAAAGTTGACCCTTTGCAGGACTCCCATAAGCAATGCTAACTGAAATTTTGCCTTTTTCCTTTGAGTTAGACACGATCGCGATCGCCGGAGCGAGTTTGTGGTCATTGGCGCTATATCTAGGTTTTTCCCCTGTCAATCAATGGGTAATCGAACAACTCAACCGTTGGTTTAACTTTGCCGAGCGATCGCTTTATACTAGCCAGACAGAGTTTGAAAAGACTCGCAAAGGCAGAGAAGCTCAAAATGCTTTCTACGCCTCATTATTTAGCATCACGCCTTTTTTGGTAGTTGGTGCTTTATGTAACTGGGGTTTGGAAATTAGTTTAGGTGAGAGTTGGGGAATTAGTACAGGAATATTAGCTTGTATGGGTGCCGGGATTTATGAACTTGGGCGCAGGGATGGAGAATCTTCCGACTAAGTAGAGAGACGAACAAGAAAAGCTTACTGCAACTTCTTCTACTTCTCAATTTCCTCGCAAACAATCTGTGCTATCTTCAGGGCTGCACCGCTTTCGCCACGAATATTACGGAGTTTAGCGCGGATATCATCCAACTTTTCTGGATGGGCTAATAAGTCTAGAAGCATTTCCCCAATTTCTGCCGGTTGAATTTTACCCATAAGTTCTGGTACTATCTCTTCCTTTGCCCAGATATTTGGCCATGCTAATAAACCTTTGCGTCTTACGAATCTTAGGAATAACCAATTGATTACGTTAGCAAAGGGTGTACCTATCCCTGGCAGATTTGCTAACAACCCAGGTAAACCATCCCAAGCACGCATAGCATCAAGTTGCTGGGTTGGTAGTAAAACAATCATTGGCACTGCTAAAGCACCGAGTTCGGCGGTGTTTGCCCCCACTGTCGTCAAGCAGATGCAGCACTGGGATAATAAGTGATAAGCGGGGTTTTCTTGCCACAGTTCTACAGTTACGCCCGTTGCTGTTTCGAGCAATGGTTTGCCTTTATCGTCCTCTGGGACAATTAAGGAAGCACCACCAAAGCCAAAGATTTCAGCAATAGAGTTCCTTTCAGGATCGGCAAAACTAGCTAAAGTTTGTAAATCCAAAGTTGGGGCTACAGGAATTACAAATTTAGTTTGCGGTCTTTTCGCGTGAACATATTCGGCAATACTTAAAATTAATGGTACTCCTTGGGCTAATTTTGCTGCTTTTGATCCAGGGAGTAGACCAATCAATTCAGTCATTTGTCCTTTGTCGTTTGCTAAGGATAAATGACAAGTGACTAATGACGAATGACTATTAGCTTCTACCATCAAATCACCTACAACGGTAAATTTGTGAGCATATTTTTGGGGGACGCGAGCAGCAACTTCAGGTTTCATCACACCAAAACGATCAATCCAGTTATGCCACCTGGCTGACCATTCAGCGTAAACTACTGTGCGATATCCGAGCTTTTTACCTATAACTACAGGGAAAATTTGATCGCCACCGAGAAAAACAACTACACCGCGACTTCTCCAGTCCCAATTGTCAATAGTTTTACCCCAGAGCAAAAATTGCCAAAAATGCTCTGCCGCCTGTACTCTATCTACTTCTGGATAAGAAAGTGCGATCGCAGCTTCTTTACCACTAGCATTTGAGCAAGGTGATAAGATTACACTGATCCTCACTTGATTTCGGTCATCGCCGAATTTTTGCCGCAATGCCCTTACTACTGGGCGCACCCAGGTTGTTACCTCACCAGGGCCATTTGATAGGATGAGAATATCTACTTGAGTCATTAGTTAATGGTCAAGAGTTAGGGGTCATTAGTCAAGAGGCAAATATTAATTAATTCGTTCCTAAGTTATCAGCGATAGTATCATTTGTAAGTAGGATTTAATACCTGTATCCAAAGTACAGTAAAAATAGAGCGTAGGCGTAGCTCGTTGTAAATATTACCTGGACCTTGTGATATCCAAACTCAAAATTTGAGGTTAAAAGGCTCGACCTTCACCCTCAGAGGCTCAAATGAAGATTACTAACCATAAGCCGCTGCTTTGAAATCTTTCTATGTAAATAGGATTTCCACCCCCAAGGGAGGAGATTTCCAAATGTAGACGAAGTAGAATCTAAAATAAACTTGACAACCTGTTTATGCAATGGGCTAATTTTCTAGCCAAAGAAGCTGCTACCCATAGCTTATCCCTACAGCAAACAGCAGCTTTTGTAGAGTGTTTTCAGACTGAACACTTAGGTAAAAGTGAAGCGAAACTTGCTAGCGAATTAAACGTTGATATTGCTGTTTTCAAAAAGTTGCTAGATGAAGTATATAACAAGTTTGTCCAAAACTATCCTGAGTTAATAATTTCCAACAGTCGGGACAAACTACAAAAGTTACAATCTTACCTGACAGCAAAATATAATAGCGAATTGAATATCCTCAAACCATTAGCGGCGATGAAATTATTAAAAACGCTAGTGGCTCGAGAAAGACTGCAAAAAGAACCTTGGATTGCGAGAAGAATTTGTAAATTTTTAGGATATTTACCTTTAGCGTTAGAGTTAGTAGGGCAATATCTGGATAAGATGCCAGGTTTGTCTCTGGAAACACTACTGAAGCGGCTAGAGAAAAAGCGAGTGGAACATGAAAACGTGGTCAATGAGAACTCATTGATGCCTGATAAAGACGGTGTAGTTGAAGCTTTTGAGTTGAGTTGGGAACAGTTGGATGAAAATGCAAAAAGCTTTGGCTGTTTGCTAAGTTTGTGTGCCTTAGCTGACATTCCATTATCTATTGGGACGGTAGAAGATGACAAAAAACAAGAACTTTGGGAGAAAGCTATAGCCGACTTACTGGAATTACATTTACTACAACAAAAAAGTCAAGGAATTTATCATCTAAATCCAACGATTCGGCAACTTTTCCAAATGAAGTTGGAGGAGTCAGGTGAGGCGGATGAAGCAAAAACTAAATTTGCAGCGATGATGTTAGAGGTAGCAAAGCTAATTCCGCAACAGCTTACTCCTGAAGATATTGTCAATTTCATTCCACATATCCCGCACATAACAGAAGTTGCAACCCACTTATCCCAGTATGTGAGCGATGAAAATCTCATTACTCTATTTACCAAATTAGCCTGGTTTTATCAAGGTCAAGGACTTTATCAGCAAGCAGAACCTTGGTTGCAGCAATGTGTAGAACTAACTAAAAATCGTCTTGGTTTAGAACATCTCGATGTCGCCACTAGCCTGAACAATTTAGCGCAACTTTACGATTTTACAGGACGTTACAGCGAAGCTGAACCACTTTATCAGCAAGCTTTAGAGCTGAGAAAACGCCTGTTGGGAGAGGAACATACCGATGTTGCCACTACCTTGAGCTATTTAGCATTACTCTATGAATCTACAGGACGCTACAAAGAAGCTGAACCACTTTATCAGCAAGCTTTAAAACTGTGGAAACGCCTAGTGGGAGAAGAACATCCCCATGTTGCCACTACCCTGAACAATTTAGCAGCATTGTACTGTTATACAGGACGCTATAGTAAAGCCGAACCCTTGCTGAAGAAATCCTTAGAACTGAGAAAACGCCTGCTAGGAGACAACCATCTTGATGTCGCCACTAGCCTGAATAATTTAGCGCAACTCTACGAATCGACAAGACGCTACAGTAAAGCCGAACCTTTGTATAAGCAAGCTTTAGAACTGAGTAAACGCCTACTGGGAGAGGAACATCCCGATGTTGCCATTAGCCTGAATAATATCGCATCACTCTACCGTCAGACAAGACGCTACAAGAAAGCCAAACCCTTATTTGAGCAAGCTTTGAAAATTTGCGAACGAACTTTAGGTGTAGGTCATCCTACTACTATGACGATTCGGGCAAATTATGCCAGCTTTTTAAGAGAAGCATATCGCTAGCGTAGACGCAAAGCGGCTTGTCGTTAGACATCGCTGCGCCTAATTCGTAATTCGTAATTAAAGACTGTTTCAGACTTTTATTTAGACCACGATACTTCCTTAGTCTGTCCTACCCCTATTAGTTAAAATCTAACCCCTCTCCACCAGCGAAGAAGAGGGGTGAGATTTTACTTACATCCTAAAGACTGGCGAGTATCTACACCAGTTTTAGAATTTACCCCACTTGCTTTAACACAAAGCTTTTTCACTTGCGTTCCATCTAAAATTGCATTCGTAAAATCAGCGCCTGTGACATTTACATCATCAAAAGTAGAACGCAGCATCATTGCATCGGTCAACACCGCATCACTTAAATCAGCATCCTTAAACCTTGTGAGATAAGCTATGCCTTCACTAAAATCAGCACCATGCAGATTTGCTCCCTCCAATAGAGTACCGTTAAACACGCCACCACGTAAGTCAGCATTGCTAAAATTAGCATTCTCTAATTTGAGATTGGTAAACTCAGTACCAACTAAACTTTGACCAGAGTAATCCTTCCCCTTTAGTTCATCATTACCCACAGAACGGGTAATACTAGAAGAACTTGCAGCTTCCGCCGATAGGGGAAACAAAAAAAGAACCATAGCTAAAACAAAGCTAGCTAACAGCCGCCAATATTTCATAATCTCTTCTTAATAAATCTCAACACTTCTACCATTAACTATTAAACCTTACAGAAGGGAATAGGGTGCAGGTTACAGGTTACAGGGTACAGATTATTTCCTATTACCTGTCACTTGTCATCTGTCCCCTGCCCCCTGTCACCTCTTCCCTAATCTCTCGTAGGATGATAGATGTTGAGGTGCGATGCCTAACGGCAAGTTGCTCCGCATCTACGCAATAATTACCTGTGGCTAATCAAGAAGACAACGCCCAATCTCTGGCGCGAACCCCTTTATATCAAGTGGGTGTAGAACTCAAGGCCCGCTTTACCAGCTTTGGTGGCTGGGAAATGCCCGTGCAATTTAGTGGCATTAGCCGCGAACACGAGGCTGTAAGAAATACAGCCGGAATGTTCGATATTTCCCACATGGGTAAATTTACCCTCCAAGGTAAAAATCTCATTTCCCAACTCCAGCCTCTAGTGCCTTCAGACTTGAGTCGATTGCAACCTGGTCAAGCACAATACACCGTATTGTTAAATCCCCAAGCGGGAATTATTGACGACATCATTGTTTATTACCAAGGTGAAGACACCACTGGTATACAAAAAGCATTTATCATCGTCAATGCAGCAACCTCTGGTAAAGATAAAGCATGGATTTTGCAACATCTTGACTTGGATAAAGTGCAATTCCAAGACCTTTCACCAGAAAAAGCCTTAATTGCCGTGCAAGGGCCAAAAGCGATTAAATATCTCCAGCCTTTAGTGCAAGAAGACTTACAACCAATCAAAGCCTTCGGACATTTAGAAGCAACATTACTAGGTAAACCTGCCTTTCTGGCCCGCACAGGTTACACCGGAGAAGATGGCTTTGAGGTGATGGTAGACCCAGATGTGGGAGTAGAACTGTGGCGAAGTCTCCATAAAAGTGGTGTTATCCCCTGTGGACTTGGTGCGAGAGATACTCTGCGCCTAGAAGCAGCGATGGCACTTTATGGACAAGATATTGATGACACCACCACACCCTTAGAAGCAGGTTTGGGGTGGCTAGTCCACTTAGATACCAAAGGTGATTTTATTGGACGAGAAGTTTTAGCAGAGCAAAAATCCAAGGGAGTGAAGCGTCGATTGGTGGGTTTACAAACTCAAGGACGCAACATTGCCCGTCATGGCTACCAAGTGTTATCCACAGGTAAAGTTGTGGGAGAAGTTTCTAGTGGCACTTTGTCGCCTACACTGGGTTATCCCATTGCTTTAGCTTACGTTCCTACCCAATTAGCAACTGTTGGTCAACAGCTAGAAGTCGAAATTCGCGGCAAAGCTTATCCAGCAGTTGTAGTTAAACGTCCTTTTTATCGGTCAAAAAATCGTGCTGCTAACTAACAAGCGCCAAGGTTTTTGAGGAATAATGTGTTGTGAGTTACTCAATCTACAGTAAGGTTCATTACCATATATGGCTTGGATGACTGTTGGGGCAATAATTTTTTTGATAAGGGAGAGGAAGTGATATGTCTTTTGAATATCCTCAAGATTTCAGATACTTGGATTCTCATGAATACGTGCGAATAGATGGCGAAATTGCCACCATTGGCATTACTGAGTTTGCCGTACATGAATTAGGTGATATCGTCTTTTTGGAACTGCCAGAAATTGGCGACGCTCTGACCAGGGGAGAAAACTTTGGCACAATTGAATCAGTGAAAGCCGTTGAAGAGCTTAATTCACCAGTAACCGGTACTGTTATAGAACGCAATGAAGCCTTAATTAATTCTCCTGAAGAAGTGTCAGAAGACCCCTACGGAGAAGGGTGGTTTTTGAAAGTGCGCGTCAATGACCCTGGTGAAGTTGAAGATGCCTTGACAGCAGATGAGTATCGGGCGCAAGTAGAAGGAGAGTAAAGAGTGGGAGATGAGGGGACAAGGAGGACAGGTAAAAATTTCCTCCCCATCTCCCTTGTCTCCCGCATCTCTCCTATCTGCCATTTCACTCGAAAATAAGTCATGAAATTTAGATAAATTGAAAAGTTACACCTACTTCTCATCAGTATTTATTGCAAAATATGAAATAGTACCATCTGGAGAGTAATTTGTGGTATTGAACGCCCCTATTCTCAAGTCTAATGAGCAGCAAGTGCTGGACGAAAAGAATCAAAAGTTGAGTAGTTTTGTGCCAAGACATATTGGCCCTAACTCCGACGACATCCAGCTTATGCTTAAGGTTTTGGGATTTCCCAGCCTGGATGCCCTAATTGACCAAACAGTTCCCCAGACAATCAGGCTGAAGCAACCCCTAAAGTTACCAGAAGCCGAAAGTGAGTATGCAGCACTGACATCTTTAAAAAAAATTGCTGCCAAAAATGAGGTTTTCCGCTCATACATCGGTATGGGATATTACGACACTATTACCCCACCTGTGATTGGACGTAATATCTTGGAAAATCCCGGTTGGTATACTGCCTACACTCCTTATCAGCCAGAAATTGCCCAAGGGCGACTAGAAGCACTGCTAAATTTTCAAACCTTAATTATCGACCTCACAGGTTTGGAAATCGCCAATGCTTCGTTACTGGATGAAGCCACAGCCGTAGCTGAAGCAATGAGTCTAAGCTATGGTGTTTGTAAAAATCAGGCAAATGCTTATTTCGTCTCTGGTGACTGCCATCCCCAAACTATCGACGTGTTACAAACACGGGCTAAACCATTAGGGATTAAGATCATTATCGGCGATCATCAAACATTTGATTTTGATCAACCAATTTTTGGGGCTGTTTTGCAATACCCTGCAAGTGATGGCACCATTTACGACTACCGCGCTTTTATAGAAAAAGCCCATGCTAAGGGTGCATTGGTGACGGTAGCAGCAGATCCTTTAAGTTTAACTTTGCTCACCCCTCCTGGGGAATTTGGTGCTGATATTGCTGTCGGTAGCACCCAGCGCTTTGGTATTCCGTTGGGGTTTGGGGGGCCTCATGCGGCATACTTTGCGACGAAGGAAGAGTATAAGCGGCTGGTTCCAGGGCGAATTGTGGGAGTATCAAAAGATGCTCAAGGTAAGCCTGCATTGCGTCTGGCCTTGCAAACCCGCGAACAGCACATCCGCCGCGAGAAAGCTACTAGTAATATTTGTACTGCACAGGTTTTGTTGGCGGTAATGGCCAGTATGTACGCCGTCTATCATGGGCCAGATGGACTTAAGACAATAGCTCAGAGGATACATTACCTGACTTTGATTTTGGCAGAGTGGTTGCAGCGACTAGGTTACAGCATCAGTTCTAAACCTTTCTTTGATACGCTACAGGTGGAGTTAGGAACTAAACCTCTGCAAGAAATTCTACAAGCTGCTGAAGCTCGTCAAATTAATCTACGTATTTTTGATACATCTACTGTTGGTATTTCGCTGGACGAGACTACCACATTGGATGATGTGCGAGATATATGCCAGATTTTTGCGGGGACAGATGAACTACGGTTTGTTTTGAATGTGCAAGAGATGGAATGGATAATTCAGCAATCAGGTTTAAGCGGTGAACCATTTAGCCGTCAAAGCACCTATCTCACCCACCCGGTTTTTAACCGCTATCACTCAGAAACTGAGTTATTGCGCTATCTGCACAAGCTAGAAAGCAAGGACTTGTCGCTAACTACATCGATGATTCCTTTGGGTTCTTGCACAATGAAGTTGAATGCAACTGCTGAGATGATTCCGGTAAGTTGGGAAGAATTTGGCAAGATTCATCCATTTGCCCCTGCGTCGCAAACGCAAGGTTATCAAATCCTATTCCAGCAACTTGAAGCATGGTTAGCTGAAATTACTGGTTTTGCGGGAATTTCTCTGCAACCAAATGCTGGTTCTCAGGGCGAGTATGCTGGACTTTTAGTAATTCGTCAATATCACGAAAATCGGGGCGAAGCACACCGCAATGTTTGTTTGATTCCCACCTCGGCACACGGAACAAATCCAGCAAGTGCAGTGATGTGCGGAATGAAGGTGGTGGCTGTTGCCTGTGACTCACAAGGTAATATTGACGTTGATGACTTGAAGGCGAAGGCAGAAAAACACAGCAATGAACTCGCCGCCTTAATGGTGACATATCCCTCAACTCACGGTGTTTTTGAGGAACCAATTCAGGAAATCTGCGCTGTTGTCCATAGTCATGGTGGACAAGTTTACATGGATGGGGCAAATATGAATGCCCAAGTGGGAATTTGCCGTCCTGGAGATATTGGCGCGGATGTCTGCCATTTGAATCTGCACAAAACCTTCTGTATTCCTCATGGTGGTGGTGGTCCCGGTATGGGGCCCATTGGTGTTGCATCTCATCTCGTGCCTTTTCTACCCGGACATCCTGTTGTTACTATCAACGACTCAACTCAACACTCACATATTGGTGCTGTGGCGGCTGCACCTTGGGGTAGTGCAAGTATCTTGGTGATTTCTTGGATGTACATCGCCATGATGGGTGCAGATGGTTTGACCGAAGCAACTAAGGTGGCGATTCTCAACGCTAACTACATTGCCAAGAAACTAGAATCGTACTATCCGGTTTTGTATCAGGGGAAAAATGGTCTAGTTGCCCATGAATGTATTTTAGATTTGCGATCGCTAAAAAAATCAGCTGCGATCGAAATCGATGATGTCGCCAAGCGTCTGATGGATTACGGTTTCCATGCGCCGACTGTCTCCTGGCCTGTAGGGGGTACAATCATGGTGGAACCTACAGAAAGTGAATCTAAGCAAGAGTTGGATCGTTTCTGTGATGCGTTGATTTCTATTCGCCAAGAAATTGCCGAAATAGAAGTTGGCAAGGTGGATATCCAAGATAATGTTTTGAAGAATGCACCCCACACTGCCGAAAGTTTAATTACCGGCGAATGGCAGCATCCCTATTCTCGTGAACAAGCGGCCTATCCTGCGCCTTGGACTCGTGAATACAAATTCTGGCCTGCTGTTGGTCGCATTGATGCAGCTTTTGGCGACAGGAATTTTGTTTGTTCTTGTCTGCCAATGGATGCTTATTTGTAGTACCTCAGCGTTAACCGCCTTTCTGTTTACAGAAAGGCGGCTACTATTTGGAGTCTCGGAATAATGGTATGGATTTCGTTTCGTCCCAAGACACAAGATGAAAGATTTCTTTATTAATACTAATTCTCCATGAAGATGCAGGTAATTTTTATTAAACGAACTACAAGGAAGAGATAACTTAAGTAATTATCCAGTGTAAGTTTACAAAAAATTGGTATAACATCTTATAGCTACTGATATTTTTTACTTAGCTATGGAATTTAGTAGATATGGTTCGATACGCATTAAATAAGAACCGTATTTTTGTTGATGCTCAATTGAGCCTCTACGATAAGGATGAAATTTTCACATGTATATTCTGCGATCGCCCACTTTTCTATAAAAAAGCGCACCATAAAACACGCAAAGAAACATCATTCTGGGTTAGTGGACATTTTTCTCATAACGTCAATATAGAAGAAGTACAAGAAACAGAAATAGATTGTATCAGCAATCAATTTGTCAGTACTAGAAGCGAAAGTGCAGTACATAAATATGCCAAAAGTCGAGCAGAAAATATACTTAATGCAACTACTCAAACCTACTTTAAACAAGACAATTTTGAGTCAATTCAAGAATACCAATACCCAGGTAGAAGGACTGATATTGCACTTGTTAATAAAAAGGGAGCAGGTTTTCTAAATTACGAAATACAGACTTCTCCTACAAGTTTTAATTCTATTACAACAAGGGTAGAGAAAGACAAAAGCAACTATGTAGGAGCAACAATTTACGCAATTGGGGAAATTAGCAGAAGAGGATCTGCTGATGAATGGGGTAAAGGTGTTGGTGGTCTGGGTGCAACTCAGGCAGTACTGTTAGCTTCATGCCTGGAAGCTTATGGAATGGCTCAGGATATTCAAAAAGTTGCAACTTATCATGAAATCACGCACTTGGAAGATACTAGAACCGGATTCATCTATATAGAAGAAAAAGATATATATGGAGACATTCAATTTAATCAGCACAAGCTTATAAACAGACATAGTGAAATCAGTGATGTAACCACAGACACAACAGCCGAGGTTATATATCAAGCAATACTTGAACATGAGAAACTACTCAAAGACCCTATAATATTTGATATGGGTTTTACTGGCAAGTCTTCTATCTCACATGTGAGCGATACAGTCGAACAATTTGATGGTGATGATGATAATACAAAGAGATATGAAACACCTTTAGCAAAATTAGATTTAGAGTTACTTCAGAAACTCAAGCTACTATGTCAAACACATCAGGGAGATATAGGGGCTGCAATAGAGTTTGATATTGATACCCATAGAGCCAAAGTTGTCTTGCTAGGGCAAAGTATAGAGCATTATAAGTGGATAGACTTTAAAAACTTATTTATCTCAGAAGCAGATTTTATATCTATGACAAGCTCATGCAAAAAGACTGAATTAGAAAAAGAAGAAGGCAATACCGCCTGCATAAAGATAATTAAAACAGAAAGAATTCCTTACAATATACTTAATCCAATACAAGATTGGAGCCAGGAAACTGCAAGTAAAGTACAGAGACTCAAAATAGGTGACAGATGCACCTGGATGGATGCACCCAATTGGTGGAATCGCAAGGGAGAAGAAATCAATGATATTGCCCAAGATGGAAAAGTGCGTCTTGCTTATAGCGGTAGATATATTCCTAGAGAGGAAGTGATTCTTATTGAATCTGCGGAATAAAGACCAAGCAATTGATCACCAATAGTCCAGAAACTGTTTCCATTTATTGATGGGCTGAATTTTTGTCTAAATCATATTCTTTAAGTGCAAGTACCTGTAGCATTTCTAATTCTTCCCTTACAGATAAAGGATGATAACCCAATGCAAAAGCTTTAGAACTATCCAAAGAAACATCTGTTGGTCTAGGTGCTGCCATTTTCACATCTTGTTGTCGGCAGGATTTCAGACCAGTGCTAGGAAGTTGAAATACTTCCACTAATATCTGTCCAAAATCATAACGCGAAATCCGCTCTTTGCCACCCAAGTTAATGATGCCATTAACTTTTTCTAATGCTAATAAAAGTCCTTTGGCAGCAGTTGTTCCACTTACTGGTGTGCGAAATTCGTCTATAAATAAATTTAGTTCTTCTTCGGCTTGTAAAGTCTGAATAAATGGCTGAATAAAGCTTTTTGCTGTAGGTGTTTCTGTACCAAACATCAACGGCATTCGACACACTGCGGTCATGGGATACCTTTCTAGCATATCTGCTTCAGCTATGGCTTTTTGCTCACCGTAAAGATTTACAGGGCACACGGCATCTGTTTCTCCATAAGGGGCATTTAAGCCATCAAAAACTAAGTCGGTTGAGGTAAAAGCACAAGGAATAGAATTATCCGCGCAAAGTCCGGCAATATTGCAGGATGCGATGACGTTAATTGCGTGCGATTCTTTGGGGTTAGTTTGACAAAAATTTGGTTGCGAATGTGCAGCAGTATGAATAACTGCTTCTGGTTTGACCTCATTAAATATGCGCTTCAATTCCTGAAAATTCGTTAAGTTCGCTTTTAAAATTTTAATGCCAGGAATCTCTAAAGGATGGGATAAATAAGTGCCATAAATCTCCCATTCTAGTTTTGCAAGCTGGCAAAGATGCCATCCTAAAAAACCACTTGCTCCGGTGATTAACAATTTTTTCATGTCTAATCGTAAACCGCTCAAGAAAAAATCCTTGCTGCCGCAGGCTTATATTCTACACTGAGTGGTAGTGATAAAATACTATTGGATTAATTCCTGAAACTGCTTTTGACTACGCACTTTACTAAAGTCTGGATCAGTTTTTGCTAATTTCTTGTATTTATCAGGAACAAGCTTGATTGCTTTGTCTAGGTTCTCAATTGCTAATTCGAGATTGCTTTGTAAAGCATAAGAGCAAGCTTTGTTGTAATATGCTTGGTGCAAATCTTGCTTAATGACGATCGCTTTGTCGTAAGATGCGATCGCGTCTTGGTAGCGATGTAGCTTTGTCAGAGCTATGCCTCGGTTAATTAAGGCTTGATATTTGTTGGGTTGGATAGCGATCGCTTTATCATAAGATGCCAGAGCGTCTTTGTAGCGCTGCAACGATGTCAAAGCTATGCCACGATTATACCAGGCTTCATATTTATCGGGTTTGATTGCGATCGCTCTATCATAGGATGCAAGAGCGTCTTGGTAGCGTTGCAACGATGTTAAAGCTATGCCACGGTTAATCCAAGCTTCAGGACTCTCAACTTTGATGGCGATCGCTTTGTCGTATACTTTTATTGCATCTTCATAACGTTGTTCATCTAATAAATTATTACCTTGATGAAAAAAGTCTTCTGCTTTTTGGGTAGCCTTCGCTTCTATGAAAAGCTGGGTTACATTACTTTCTTGAACAACTTGTGTAGTATTTTCTATTGATGAGTTTGCCCCACCATTACAACCAAATGCGAAGAAAGCTATCAAACCAGATGCAACGAAGCAGCGCTGAACAATCATGCTGTACCTACAAAACTTATGAGATGATGTTAAAATTCGTTCTTTTTTTGAGTATTATCAAAATACACTAGTTTTTATGCATTAATTCACTTATCTTTTCAGAAAGAGCTTTGTTGACGACGCACAGATGTTTATTAAAATCAAGCGTAGGCTAGATTATCATATTAAATCTACATAAAGCAATTACTTAGTACCTATTTCATTAAAAAAACAATTATTTATGTTGCTGTATATATTGTGTAAATGTCGCCTGTTGTAGACATCGCAAGTGTTTGGTAATTTTCTAAGAGTGCAATGGTGTACCACCCGCCATAGGCGATCGTAATAGTTTTCGCTAGACAATCATGTTAGTTGC
Source organism: Nostoc sp. C110 (assembly GCF_043099725.1). Classification (GTDB taxonomy): domain Bacteria; phylum Cyanobacteriota; class Cyanobacteriia; order Cyanobacteriales; family Nostocaceae; genus Nostoc; species Nostoc muscorum_A. The sequence continues at coordinate 6,737,222 of NZ_CP171148.1, forward strand.
TTCATTCTTCAAGCACTTATCTAAGCTAATCATCATTCAAATTACGTCTTTGCGTCTTTTTAGCGATTGAAACTATGCAACTTAAAAGCGTATCAGATTAATATCTGTCATTGGATGGATGCTAATAACTAATTCTCAATGATGACTATCAACGTTATATTTGCAAAAATTATGAGAAGTCTATCAATGTAACTTATCGCTTGTAAAATCTATAGGACTGATATTTAACTCCGTATAACTAAAAAAGCCTTCTTGCCTATTTCCTATTGCCTCTTTCCTACCCACACAAGTAAGTATGTCTACGCCACGCTGTACGAACAAACATCAAAGTGAATTCCTATCTAAGAGGATACTTTAAAGAATGCCTTCATATCTTTGTATACCAAAATTATGTTTTCAGTACAAAGACATGAAGGCAAGAAATAGATAATAATGAGGCTTTATCTTTGTAACGCCTAATTAATTCCAAACACTGACTCGACAGTTGACTTAATCGAATCTCTTGCATCCTTCAAGGTTTGGCTAATAGGATGTTTTGCCTGTAAAAAGGCGCGGGCACAATTGCGTCCCGGCATTCCTGAAATCGAACCACCTGGATGAGTGCCAGCACCAGTCAAAAATAGATTATCAATTGGCGTTTTATAGTTGGCTATTTCTGGTAAGGGACGGAAAAATATCATCTGATCTAAAGTCATGTCAACATGGTAATAATTCCCTTTGTAAGCACCTAATCTTTCTCCTAGTTCTGCTGGACTTTCTACCCGACGGGCGATAGTTGCACTTTTGACATTTGGTGCATAGTCTGCCAACTTATCAACCACTCTATCTGCAACTTTGTTTTTCAATTCATCTGTCCAGCCAGTACCTTTTAAACCAGTGCCTTCTGCACCAGCAATTTGATAAGGGGCAAAATACTCAATCCATACAGTGTGCTTACCTGGTGGTGCTAATGTTGGATCTAAATAACTAGGCATCACCACATACATTGATGGGTCAGCATCAGGAATCTCTCCCAAAGTACATTTACTATGAGCCTGTTCTACATGAGCCACGGAATCGGCAATCAAGATAGAACCGACGAGATATTCATCTTTGTGAGCGTGGTGTGGAAAATGCAGTGGTTCATCTAAAGCCAAATCTATCTTGAGGATGGTTTCGTTGTTATTAACGATGCGGCGTTCTAATCTTTCCCATAAATCTGGGTCGGCTCCATCAACATCGCTTTTATCAGTCATTTGTAAGAACAATCGCTTGGCATCAATATTAGATATAACCCCGTATTTGGCGCGATATTCTTTACCACCAGCAACCCGCACACCAACAGCTTTGCCATCATCAATTAAAACTTTTTCAACGTGCTGGTCTGTGAGAATAACGCCACCTTTACTTGTGACTAAATTCACTAAAGCTTGCACTAATGCACCAGTTCCACCGCGAGGTCTGGCCATGCCAGGGTTATGACGCATCGCCATCATAATTGCACCAATGGCAAGGGTTTTTTGCGATGGTGGCGCACCAAGTTCTGATGCTAATCTTGCTAGTGGTGCTTTCAGAAATTCTTCATCAAACCACTCGTTAAGTAAATCTTCAGCGCTGGTTAACATGGTGCGAATAAAGTCCAGCGTTTTGTTTGGAGAACCAATAACTGAAAATAAATCTTTGAATTTTTTGATATCGTAGTTGCCAACGATATCTATAATTGACTTTGGCGGTGCATTAAACATCGGAATCATTGCACCGATTGCTCGTTGCCAAAAGTCTACAAATTCTGCGTATTTTTTGGCATCACGTTCATTATAACGAGCAATTTCTGCACAAGTTTTTTCTAGCGACTTATGCCCTAAGAAATACTTGCCATCAGGATGAGGACAAAAAACAACTGGATCGCACTCCAAATAATGCAAGCCATATTTTTCTAGTTCTAATTCTTCAACAACCGGCCCCAAATGAATAAATTCATGGTCAATAGCGCACAAGTTAAATTTAAATCCGGGAGCCTCTTGTGGTAGACATTCTTCAGTTGTTGCTGCACCACCTGGAACAGAACGCTTTTCCAATAACAGGACGCTATAACCAGCTTTCAACAAGTAAGCCGCACAAACTAACCCATTGTGTCCAGCACCGATCAGCACAACATCATACTCTTGCATAGTTGGAATTTAGAAATAAGTAGCTTTCTAAATAGTAGAAACCTTTTATTACTTTTACATCATCCTTCGGTAACAAAAATTATCTTTAACTAAAGTCAATTCTACTAAGAAGATGGTAAAATTGACGATGATGGTATTTGCCTCACTTGAGTTTCTACCATCAGTATTAAACTACCAATTTCTACTGTTATATCTTTAATATGAAACACCATATCTTCCCATTTAAAATATGGTATATTCATAAACTCTTTTGCTTTCTGCATTAAAGCTGTAACTAATTCTATAGAAATTCCTCCTCCCTCAGTGCAGTTAAAACTTTCCAGCATCGCGGGTTGTGAACTAGTTCGTGTACGTGCGATCGCAGTGTAAGCCAAAGGGCGAGTATTTCCCCTCTCTTTTAACAGCACTCTTCCCTTACATTCTATTTTCCCATCACCAGGTAAAAATATTTCAATTTTTTGGGCCTCAAAACTCACAATTTTGCCATCTACATCCAAATCAAAATTTTGCATCTGGCTGCTAACAAAGTCTGATGCCAAGGTGCGGTTAATATCGGTTTCCGTAAGTATAATGCGAGCTATGGTATTGACTGGTTCATTGAGTTCTATTTGACCCAAAAGAGCGCTGAAAGGATTGATGGAAATACTATCTGTTTGCAGTTGTATTTCTTGTACGCGAATATCTTCTTGGATTACTAATCCTTGTCCTACAACCGAAACTCTATCGGCTTGTCCCTGAACTATTTTCAACAGATCGGTTTGTACATCTATTTCTATTTTTTCCGCGTCATCTAGCTTTTCAGATATTCTTCTTTCAGCTTCCTGGGATAAAAATTTTTCCTCCAACCGATGCTCATCAGGCATGAATTAGTAATCTCCTAAATGTCCTCTTACTAGTTACTGTAAAGGCTATATGCTAAGGAGCGGATCTGTATTTAGGTATATGCAAATCGGAAGATTGATTAATCAACTAGAAAGTATTGTTTGTCTTTTAAATTTTGCCTTTTTAGTAACAACCATTTTTACACCGCCGCTAGGGACAATTGTAATACCACGACGGACTGGATGCACTGGACGTTTATCAGTAAGGCTTAATTCAAAGCGAGATAATATTATGGCTGTTACTAATTTTAGTTCATACATAGAAAATGCTGCACCAATGCAACCGCGATAACCTCCACCAAAGGGTAAATATTCGTAAGGCGAAAATTTTTGGTTGAGGAATCTTTCTGGACGAAACTGTTCTGGTTCTGAGTAAGTGTCTGTTCGGCGATGTGCTAAATGAATACATGGAACTAAAACTGTTTCTGATGTAAATTTATGCCCCATAATTTCCACTGGTTCTTTTACCATTCGTGGTGTGCAAATTAAAGCAATAGGATGAATTCGCAGTGTTTCTTGACAGACGGCGGTGAGATAAGGTAATTGTGTAATCGCTTCAGGATTTGTGAGATTATCCAAGGTATTTAGTTCTTGTATTAGCCGATGTTTAACCTCTGGGTGAGAGTGAATTAAATAAAATATCCAGGCTAATACACCAGATGTAGTTTCATAACCTAACAGCAATAATGAAACTAGTTGATCGCGTAATTCCTGATCTGTCATCTGTTGGCCATTTACGTCATGCGCTGACATCAGCATACTGAGAATATCTGTACGCATAGCATCATTTTGCCAACGTCTTTCAGCAATTTCTGCATAGATAAGTTTGTCAATTTGCTCTCGTCTTTTTAAGAAAATTCCCCAAGGACTCCATGCGCCTAAATCTTTTTGCAGCGAAGGAAAGAAAAACAAGCTGGAATACCAAGGTTTAGTTATGTCTTCTAATAAAGAACTCAATTGTTCTTTTAATTGTTGGTAACGCACACCATGAGTAATACCAAACACCACTTGTAAGATAATTTCTAAAGTGATATTTGACATTAATTTGTGTATACAAATATCTGTGCCTGATGTCAAACTTTGTGTAAGTTCTTCAGTAATTTGGCAAATTGCTTGTCCATAAGATTTTAAATTATCGCCATGAAATGCTGGTAGTAATAGCTGCCGTTGCTGTTGGTGCGAGCGCGCTTCTTGAAATACAATAGAATTCTCTCCAAATAAGGGTTTAAACACATGGGTTGCTTTCTTAAAATCTAACTTGTGTGCAGGGATGGCAAAACAATCACTAATTGCTTGGGGATGGCTAAAAAATACTATTGGTGGCGACTTTAAACCCATTACCCGCATTGTGAAAATATCACCGTACTTCGCAGCATAATTTTCTAAAGTTTTTGTGGGTTGAGCAATTAATTGCAGAGTTTGTAGCAACGCTGGTGTGGTTAGACTATCAAGAGTTTTCATTGTTTATTCGATACTTTTAGGGTTTAGTAAGCTGCAAATAATTCAATACGCTTGAGGTAATTCTAAATCCTCTCTAAGCTTAATTTTTAATTAGGGAATTAGAGCATACCTTTTTAATACTTTGGGGAGATGTTCAGTAGTGAATTACCGCTAAGTGAATTATGCTGACGAATCATCAACATGAATTTTTACAAAGATAATAATAATATTTTTTACCAAATTTTTAGAGGTATTTATAGAAAAAGCTCACTCAATTATTTTGGGATGTATCCACCAAAAGTACGTCTTTTGGTGATGTCAAAATGTTTGATATTACTGTATGAACTCAGTTGCAATATATTAAAATCCCCCATAAATCTCCTTAAAAGAGGACTATGAGGGATTATTTAAAAGCTTTGAAAATCTATCTAAATATATAGATCAAAGTTGAAGGTTCCCTGAACGCAACCATCAAACCCCTCAATATCAAACAGTGGTTGTCTGTAGAATAGGAGACTTCACCTGACGTTGGCTGGTGACAACCATCTGGATTGGACGATCTTGACCTGTCACTAAACCACGGCGTTTAGGTCGCACGTCACCATTGTCAACTAGTTCTAATTCGCGGGTGGAAAGGATTTTGGCGAGTGCTAGCTTCATTTCCAACTGGGCAAATGCTAGACCAATACAGCGTCTTGCACCACCCCCAAAAGGTAAATATTCATAGGGAGAAAATTGCCGTTCTAAAAAGCGTTCTGGTTTAAACTGCTTAGGTTCGGGGTATAAATCTTCTCGGTGGTGGGTCAAGTAAATTGAACCAATAACACCTATACCTGGTTCAAGTTCGTAGCCACCCAAAGATAGAGGTGTTCTGACTACTCTGGCAAAGGTGAGCATCGCTACTGGGTAAATTCGCAAAGTTTCGGAACAAACAGCGTTGAGGTAGGGTAATTTAAAAATGGTGCCAGGATCTGGGTTATCACCCAAGCTATCTAGTTCTTGCAGTAACTTTTGGCGTACTGATGGTATTTTTTGAATCCAGTAAAATGCCCATGCTAAGGCTGTTGCTGTGGTTTCATGGCCTGCGACCAACAGAGTCATTAATTCATCGCGTAACTCTTCATCAGTCATTGCTTGACCTGCTTCATCCCTAGCTGCCATGAGTAAGCTGAGGATATCTGTGCGTGATGGGTCTGGTTGTTCTTGACGTTCTCGAATTTCTTCGTATATCAGTTTGTCAGCTGCCTGCTGTCGGCGCATCTGCTTTCCCCAGAAATTAATCGGGCCAAAATCCCTTTGCAAAGCTGGAAAATAAAGCAAAGCGGCACTCAACACAGAACTTCCTTTTTCCAGCATTTCAGCCAAACAATGCTGTAATTTTTCGGCGCGTGGGCCTTCATCTAGCCCAAACACAGCTTGCATTATCACTCGCAGGGTAATAGCTTGGGTAACAGACCGGATATTGAAGGGTTGCCCTATCTGGTATTGGCTAATGACTTTCTCGGTAATATCACTAATTATTTGACTATAGCTTCGCATTCTTTCACCGTGAAAAGGTGGCAATAATAACTGCCGTTGGCGTTGGTGTTCCGCACCACTGATGGTAATCACAGAATGCTTACCAAGCAAAGATTCAAACACCGCATTTGTATCACCAGGTGCTTCTAACCCCTTGGTATCGTTTGTCAAAATCTGCTCTAGCACTTCAGGTTTACTGACAAATATCAGTGGCGGAGATTTGCTGTCTAACCTGATGGTGAACATATCCCCATATCTTTTGGCACAAGTTTCCATAAATGACATGGGGCTAGTAATCCAGCGTAGCATCTGTAAAACTGCTGGGCTTTGCGGGCCGTTTGGTAATTTCATAAAATTCTTTTGTTACTTTATGTCTTGTTCTTACTTTAACTAACTGCAACTTATAAATTTCTGTTGATTGGAGTTACTTATACTGAGGGTACAAAAAAGCAATAAACTGTTACAGCCTGAAAGATGTAAAATTTTTGTTAAATTCAACGAGCATCTACAGTTTCATCTCATCGTCACAAGGTACTCAGCATGACTGCAATCTCCACAAAAGCATCTTCAGCGCTTCCCAATTTTTCTGAAGGAATTCAATATTTTGGTGAAGCGTTACCAGATTTTGAAACTCATGGTGCAACACCTGCTATCGAGTCGGGCAAAATAGCGATCGCATCTCCAACAGATAAAGCAGCTGTATATCAAACTTTACTAGCTGCTGATGCCCTACGCTACCTGACTTTGCAAGTTACCGCTAGTAAGGCTTCTGGGCATCCCGGCGGATTCGCCAGCCAAGCAGAAGCTTACGCATCTCTTGTCATGCTGGGATACAAGAACATTATTACTGAAGTGGGACACCACGCCCCCGGATTTTATAGTGCCATGTTCTTGGATCGTTCGCTAGAGGACATGGGAATTTTTACAGTCCAACAATTGCGTGATCGCTTCCGAGAAAAGCATGGACTTTTAGGACACCTTTCTGGTTTTATTCCCGGTATTCTTGCACCTGCGGGGCCTTTGGGACAAGGGCAACACTTTGCAATGGCAGCTGCACTGTTGCACAAAGATAAGTTGTTCCCCTTTACGGTTGGTGATGGTGGATTGGGTGAGCCTTATATTGTAAGTGCGATCGCACATTTCCATACAGCTTATCCTGCTGCCACCAACTTCTTACCAGTGTTGGTGTGGAACGGTTACAGCCAAGAACATCACAGCATGGTTTCCCTAAAAACCAACGAACAGATGCAGGCATATTGGCAAGGTAACGGTTTTGATGAAGTGGTGTTAGTGGATGCCAAAGATTTCGACGATCAAAACCAGTCAGGGGATTACGTTGATAGTACTGCCTTTTCCTTCGAGAAACGCCTAGCATTCACTCAAGCAGTACTTTCGGGTGTAGATAAAGCAGCGCGATCGGCGTTGGGTGGTAAACTTACCGTCTTCATTATTAAACAACTCAAAGGTGCAGGAGTCCACGCACGGGGTGCAAAATCTCACAACTTGTATCCTAAAGATACGCTGGATGCGCCGCATATTGTCAGTGCATTGCAAACCCGTGCTTTGTCTGCGGAAGCTTGGCAATTAGTCAGAACAAATGCCGAACGCGCCGGTGGTGGCCCAGCAGCAAAAACTGTGGTAACAGAATTTGAATTTCCATTACCAGAATTAGGCGAATTACCCTTAGAAGAATATGCCGTTGGTGGCGAACCAAAAGTTTCCACAACAGCAATGGGACGATTGGTAGGAATAGTTGGAAATAAAGATCGGAATTTTCTTGTCACCAACGCCGATGGTAACGAAGCATCTGGAATTGCTAATATCAACCAAGCATTAAAGATTATCCACCCCACAACCGACGATTTATATAACCAAGCACCAAATGGACAAGTTTATGAACCATTGAGTGAAGATGCTTGTGCCGGTTTAGCTGCGGGTTTAGCGTTAATGGGTGCGAGAACTTTGTGGTGTTCTTACGAATCTTTTGCCATCAACGGATTACCAATTTGGCAAACTGTAACCCAAGCAATGGCAGAATTGCGCCGTCAAACTCCCTCCACTATTACTTTATTCACAGCAGGCGCATTAGAGCAAGGGCGCAACGGTTGGACTCACCAACGTCCAGAAATTGAAGCTTACTTTGCTTCGTTGATGCGAAATGGTAATGTTTTCCCATTATTTCCGCCTGATGCTAATAGTATTCAAGCCTGTTATGACTGGGCATTGAAAACGAAGAATAAGGGAATTGTGATTACAGCTAGTAAGTCGCCATTGCCAATTCGCACAACTTTAGAACAAACTCATCAAGGGTTGCGCGATGGTGCTGTGCTATTGCATGAAGTTGCTGGTGATAAACAAGTTGTATTTGCTGTAATTGGCGATTTAACATTAATACCAGTATTTGAAGCTGCTGCTTTCTTAGAAACTGAAGGTATTGGTGCGAAGATTGTTTCTGTGATCAATCCTCGGCAATTGTACCGTAGCCATGATACTGCTTGGGATACTTGTTCTGAACCCGAAGGCGGTTTCTTAGATGATGCAGCATTTGCCGAATTATTTGATGGCGATGCGCTAATTGCGGTGACTGGTGGTGCTGCGGGAATGCTAGAACCTATTCTGTTACGGAGTACAGCCAAGCGCGACACCTTTGCTTGGAAGCGTGGCGAAACTACCGCGAGTGCTGGTGAGTTGATGGCATTTAATGGATTGACTGCTGAAGCTTTAACAAAACGTGCGATCGCGTTAGTCCATTAAATGATATTGCATAAATGCGGGATGATTTTATTGAATTTTCTTTTGCGTGAGACATTCATCCCTAAATTCAGCAACGCCCATTAAATAAAGCTGGAATTGTTCCTACTTTTATCGCATTTATACGTATAGAAACGCTGAAATTGCGTCGGAATGCGTATATTTGCGTTTTTTTATTGAAGAGAACTTAGCAAGCAGGAAAAATGGGAGTAGATTTGCTGAAATTATTTGACAAAAGCTGGTTTTGATGTCACAAAAGCTAGTTTTAAAGTCACAAAAGCTAGTTTTAAAGTCACAAAAGCTGGTTTTGATGTCGCAAAAGCTAGTTTTGATGTCGCAAAAGCTGGTTTTGAAGTCAGAAACTTAGTTTACAAGTCACAAAACTTGATTTTTGTAGCTAGGACGAAGGGTGATATTTTTATCTGGAAGCGTGGGGAATGTGGAGACTTGAGTAAAAGTGCGATCGGGTTAGTGCATTCAGTAAGGTTGTGTAACTAGAAAAGTCTGAATTTCTAACAGCATATGCACGCAGATAAACGCAAATAGATTAGCAGTTCAATACGTGTATATCCTGTTTTGATTGTAATTATTTTTTTGTATATTTTTAATATGTAAATAATCCCCAAAGTATTTTATGTATAAGATAGAGGTCAAGATTGATGGGCAATTTATCAATAACTTTTCTAATGGATCTATCTATGATTTGGTTTTTCTTGACTTAGAATTTTGGCCGGATTATTTACATGTACAGGGAAAAGCAGTACAAAAAATATATGGATATACCATTACTCGGCTTCTCAAAGCAAGTAAGCAACAATATATAAAAGTTAAGTTTTTAGAATTTGAATCTGAGGAAAATCAACTTGTTGAGGAAATCATAAAAGATATTGAAAGATTGAAAAATAAAATATTTATTGGCTTCAATATAAAAGATAGTGATCTAATAACGTTGAGAAATAGATCAAAAGCTCTAGCCATACATTCAAACGTTAATGAAATAAAGTTATTTGATTTTAGAGATTATTCACAATTATATGGCTATAAAGGTTTAAATGGTTTGTTTGAACACCTTGAAATTAAAGTAAATAAAAAGATTGGCGGTAGTTATTTTCGTAAGAATCCCAGAAAAGTATTTTTACGAAAAAGCGGTTGGATAGATATTTTATTAAATATGTTTGAGTATTGTTTAAAAGATGCCGCAGGTTATTTTGAAATTGTGTCAAATTGGAATCAAAAAAATCCTCTAATAACTGAAGATTTGATTAAAAGTGAATCATTAAATTACTCTGAGCTAGAGAAGAAACCATCAGTCACACTAATACAGCAGGATACAGAAATATTTTCTATGCAAAACTTCCAAGCTTCATCAGATCAGCTTCTAAGTAGTTTGACAGTCGCAGATTTTGAAGCTTTAATCGTCAAAATTGTTCAGAAAACTTTTAAAGAAGAGATGCAGAAGTTAAAACATGAGCATTTACCAGATCAAATAACACAGATTAATCATTCACTAAAGCTTTTTCTATAAATATTTGCATATATTTTAAAATATAAAACTTTATTCAACTGTATACCTTTATAAATTATAAATTTATCAGATGCGATCGCTTGAAAAGCAGTCTATAATAAGGTCATACTATTTTCCTCAATCTTAGAAGTTAATTATGCTTATAAAATTTGAAGAAATATATAAAGATATTGATACTTTAGCAGAAGAAGCTCAAATATTACTACTTGATTTTATTCAGTTACTCAAAAAGCGGTATCCTCAATCAGAATCAGAAAATCATAGTCAAGAAAAAAGTCTCTATGATAAATTTGATGAAATTGGATTAATTGGTTGTTGTTCTGTTGACAAAAATTTATCAACAACCTACAAAGTAGTTTTATCTAATACATTAGATAATAAATATGCTCATCGTTATTCTGGTATATCACTAGTCAGAATAACCCTATCAAGTTCTTGAATCATCGCTGTTAATCTTATAACCTCAGCAAATTATAATGTACTTAAGATTTTACATAAGGATGGAACCATGACTAACATTCAAAAGATGGTTCGCTTAAACTTAGATTTGTCACCTGAACTAAACCAGATACTAGACGAACTAGCAAATAAAACAGGTACAAATAAAAGTGATGTTCTGCGTCAGGCTATAACCTTGATGCAAATTATGGTTATAGCTAAAGAGGAAACCAAAAAATTAGGAGTTCCAGAAGCAAATCAATTGATAGTGAATGAAATTATCCTCTCATCTGAACAGCAGCCAAAACCTCATCCACTAGACACATTTATGAAAAGGTTCGGACCTTGGGAAGATGAACGTACTGCTGAGGAAATAGTCAAAGACATTTATGATAGCCGGACTATTTCTAACAATGACATTAGTCTATGATTTATTTACTAGATACCGATACTTGTAGTTATTGGATTAAAGATATTAATTCAGTCAGAACTAAAGTTAGAGAAATAGGATGGGAGCAAATTTATATTTGTAGCATCACGGTTGCTGAGTTGTATTTTGGTGCTTATAATTCTCAATGAGTAGTGGAAAATTTAACTCGTGCAGAAGAATTTATTCAAAACTTACCCGTTCTACCTCTAACTAATCCTGCTCTGAGAAAGTATGGTGAATTAAAGGCAGAACTCCGTAGAATAGGACAAATAATTGCTAAATTTGATTTATTAATTGCTAGTGTTGCACTTGCAGAAGATTACCCTTTAGTCACAAACAATACTCGTCACTACGAACGCATCAATGGATTAAAATTGGAAAACTGGATTCTGCCTTAAAAACTTAGCAAAAGTAGGCATATTAACTATGACTCCACAAACCCTAGATAAAATCACCAGCCTCCAAGAACAGAGATTTCTTTTACCTGGACATTACACTTGGGAAGAATTTGAGGAACTTGAAGCCTTAACAGCAGATGCGCCAGGTTTGCGGATATCTTATCTTGATGGGTGTGTAGAATTTATGACTCTTGGTGAACAACATGAGATGCTAAAAAAAGTAATCGCTATATTGCTGGAAGCTTACTTTTTTGAGAAAGGTATAAATTTTATCCCTGTAGGTAGTGCTACTCGTCGCGCTAAAGAAAAGGGTGCTTCATTTGAACCTGATGAATCTTATTATATAGGGCAGAAAAAAGAAAATCCTGATTTAGCAATTGAAGTAAATATTACCAGTGGCAGCATAGATAAATTAGAAAAGTATAAGCGTTTTAACATTAATGAAGTTTGGTTTTGGGAAAATAATCAGTTATCTGTATATCATCTCAATAATGATAACTATGAGCAAATTATTCAAAGTCAATTACTACCAGAACTAGATATAAGTTTGTTAGAAAGTTGCGTTTTAATGCCTTCAATAATTGAAGCAAGGACAGAGTTTATCAAAAAAATTCGACAGTAATATTTTAATTATTGGTATCTAAATAGCATGACAGATAGAACAGATTTATCAAAAATAATTGCCAGTACAGACGACAATCCACTAATTTTATCACCTGAAAGTTTGCCGTCACAAGAAGACGTAGAACTTGAGCGAAAGCTGAGAGAACTTAAATTTAAACAAGAATTAAGAAAAGATTGGATTTTATTTATCGTCAGGGATGTAGTAATTTTTCCTGCGGCTATGCTTTTTATTTTTGCTGCTAGTGGTTATTCCCTATTTCTTCATATTCATGGGTAACTTACTCTGAGTACAATTTTTAATCAACCACAGAGGCGCAGAGTACACAGAGAAAAGAGAATTTGTTGACTTTGAACAAGGGGGGAATCCCCTTGTTTTAATATTTTGCCACGCTTTTGATGATTTATTTTTCTGGTGGCAAATCTACACTGTAAACTGTCTCCCCAGCCAAGTTACGCAATGTTACAGTCATTACCTTTGTATAAGCATCAATTTTGACTCCTCCAAAGAATTGCAAACCTTCACTTGGGGGACGATTTGCTTTTGTACCTGGAGGAAGACTTTGAAATATCAATTGGGGGCCAAAGGTATTTTCTAGTTGGTTTGGTCCAAATGTGCCAGAGTTCAGAGGCCCGGCAACAAACTCCCAAAAAGGCTTAAAGTCTGTAAACTGTGCTTTGCTGGGGTCATAATAGTGAGCTGCTGCATAATGTACATCAGCAGTTAACCAAACAACATTCTGGATATTCTTATTTTTGATAAATCTGAGTAAATCTGCAAGTTCCAGTTCTCTTCCCAAAGCCGGGCCATCTCCATTAGCCCAAGCTTCAAAGTTGGTGCTACCATCTCTAACAATCAATCCCAGAGGCATATCACTAGCAATCACTTTCCATGTTGCTTTTGATGACAGCAATTGCCTTTTTAACCATTGTATTTGTGTTCTACCCGTAAATTCTGTGTCTTTACTTGGTAATGGCTGATTATTAGGGCTATTCGGCCCCCGATAGGTGCGCTCATCCAGCATAAAAATGTCTAATAATGGGCCATGCTTAAAGGAGCGATAAATTCTCGTTTTGTCTGGCTCATTGTTTGTATACCCAATAGGCAGATATTCCAAAAATGCTTGCCTTGCTCTTTGAGCTAGCAAGTTAACATCTTTAACTGTATAACGGTCATCGTTGAGGATAATTTGTCCAGGATACCAATTGTTTCTTGTTTCGTGGTCGTCCCACTGTGCCAATATCGGAACTTCAGCGTTGAAACGCTTAATGTTTTCATCCAGCAAATTGTAAATATAGTTGCCACGAAATTCTGTAAGAGTTTCTGCTACTTTTGATTTTTCTGGTGTAGTGATGTTTTTCCAGATTGTGCCGTCGTCTAGCTTTACTTCTGATTGAATGGGGCCATCGGCATAAATATTATCGCCAGAGTGAATGAAAAAGTCTGGATTAAGTTGACGCATGGTTTCGTAAATTTTCATTCCACCAAAATCAGGATTAATTCCCCATCCCTGACCGGCGGTGTCGCCACCCCAAACAAAGAATATATCTCGCCCTAATTTGGGGGGAGTTCGGAAAGAGCCTTTGACAGGAGCGCTGTAAGTGCCTTTATAATCTAAGTCTTGGAAGATTACCCGATAAAATAATTGTTGGTCTGGTGGCAGGTTTCTCAGATAAAGTCGTGCTGTAAAGTCGCTATTTTGTAAAGCATTGGGCCCGACAACTCGCTGCACATTTTTAAAAGATTCGCTGGTAGAGTATTCTACGATCATTTTGGCGGGGCGATCGCAACGACTCCAAATGACAATACTATCGTTAGAAATATCTCCGCTAGCTACGCCATAAGGTATAGCAGGACGCATTTTATCTGAGGTGATAATTGCAGGTGCTTCAGCAAAAACTTGTGATTTTGATACAAAATTGGTGGATATAATCCCACCTGCCGTAATCGCTGAACTTAGCAAAAACTGGCGACGGTTTAGCCTCAATGAGTTATGAGATTCCATATTAAATAATGGCAATTTTAAAAAGTATTACAAAATAAGCTTTTACCACTTTTTTTATAATAAAAAGTAAAGATTTAGTTATCTAAGGGTTAATAAAATTGTTTAATGTGTCTCTTACAGATAAAGTACCTGAGTCTACAAGATTAGGTGGTACCCTTATTGCTAGTGGTCTTGGTTTAATATTAAATAGAAAGAGAACATCAATAAAAAGGTTAAAATATAACCTTTTTATTAAGTGAATATTTTGATATAATTTGCAGCTCAAAAGATGCTTATAGCGCTTAACACATTGCTATAAAAATGGTGTGTTATTGCTTTAGACTAACGTATCCTAATTAAAATTTACCTGAGAAATAGCCCCTAATGATAAGCCGATAAATGTCTACGCTTTCATAAAAGTATTAGATTTGCTGAGGTACTCTATATTCCCACATCTACACTGTGAATTTTGGTTAGCAATCTGGGAAAGATAAGTTTATAACGATTGATGAATTTTGAAATTATAGAGACGGGTATTCATAATGTTGCCAGAAATATTACCTCAACAGTCAAGACATGAGAGTATATCGACTATTCGTAGTACAACAAATACTGATGAGTCAAATTTGCGATTAGAGTCAACGTTACAAGAATTACTCTCTTGGCAAGTTCATATTGAAATAGAGTTTCCAGGGAATGATTTAGTTACGCTCTTTAAGCAAGAGCCTTTATTACCAGGAATTATCCTCAATAACAATCAAGAGTATGTAGGGATGATTTCACGGCGGAAATTTTTTGAGTATATGAGTTACCCCTACAGTTTGGCTTTATTTTCTACAAAACCGATTAAAATTCTTTACAAGTTTTTCCAGACAGAGATATTAGCCATTTCTGAGGATACGTCTATTGTTAAAGCAACTGAGATAACTTTGCAACGACCACCTCAAATTGCATACGAGCCAATTTTGATTAAAACTACATGTGGAAAATATAAGCTGGTCGATTTTCATCAATTACTCTTAGCCTACTCCCAAATTCATGTATTAACACTCGTTCAGCTACAACAGGTAGAGGAACAATCTAGAGTTGCTAAAGCAGGCTTTCGCGATCTTCAGCAAAACTATACGCGGTTAATTCAGAATGAGAAAATGGCTGCATTAGGACAACTTGTTGCTGGTATTGCACACGAAATCAACAATCCTGTCAACTTTATTGCTGGGAACCTTGTTCACGCCATCGAATATAGTCAAAACCTGCTCAATATTATTAGATTGTACCAACAATCTTATCCTGAACCAGAAACGGAAATTAAAACTGCGATCGCACAAATTGAACTGGATTTTTTAACTACCGATCTCCCCCGTCTTCTCACTTCTATGCAGGTTGGTACCAAACGAATCGAGCAAATCATTCTTTCTTTACGAAATTTTTCTCGTCTTGATGAATCTGAGAAAAAATTAGTTGATATCCATGAAGGTATTGATAGTACGCTAATAATCTTACAAAGTCGTCTTCAAAATAACCAAATAGGTGAAAACATCAACATAATTAAAGAATACGGCGAGCTTCCCCAAGTAGAGTGCTACGCTGGGTTACTCAATCAGGTATTTATGAATATTTTGGCGAATGCTATTGATGCTATAGAAGAGTCATTTGTCATTAGTCATTTGTCATCGGTAAGGGATAAAGGAAAAATTTGTATTCGGACTCAACTCACTGATGACAATCAAGTAATTATTCGCATTTCCGATAATGGCCCGGGAATTCCAGAGAGTTTGCAAAAGCAATTATTTGATCCCTTTTTTACTACTAAACCCGTTGGGAAAGGAACTGGATTAGGTTTATCTATTAGTTATCAAATTGTTGTGGAAAAACACGGTGGTCATCTGCAATGTATATCAACTTTTGGCAAAGGGACTGAGTTTATTATTGAAATTCCGATTCACCTAAATTCTGAGCTTGTTTAGAAAAACAAACAATAACCAAAGAAGAGACATTCTTAGTCAGTTTTTCTTTATTTAGATATTGAATTCTAACTATAAGTCCCTGCTGTTTCACTTGTTACTGTAACAGGCTCTGACACGATATCATCTATTTTATTAAACTCTCCAGCCCGCCAGCTATCTGTTGTATCCTTAATAAAACTAGCAATAGGAATTGCAATTAATAAACCCAGCACCCCTCCTAACTTTGCCCCCAACAACAAAGAAATCACTACCCACACGGGATTTAAACCAGTTAAATTACCAAGAATTCGAGGTGCAACAAAATTAGAATTAACTTGGTCGATTGCAACGGCTATACCTAATACTTCAACTCCTAACCAAAAGTTTTGCAATGCCACCAAAAGGCTTACTATGGCAATGCCGAATCCTGTACCAAAGGGGAAGAGAGAAAATAAACCAATCCCGATGCCAAAAAGTAAAGCCAAGGGAACTCGCAGCGTCAAAAATGCCAGTGTAATTGTAACCCCCAATACGGCTCCCAATGTTGCTTGACCGATAAAGTAATTGTGGAAGTCTTCTCGCAGTAATTCTCGCAATCTTAACCCAATGTTATGGGGAAACCACTGAAATATTCCATCCCAAAGACGTTCGCCATTTAATATTAGATAGACAGTTAGCACTACCGCCAGCAACACATTGAGAACAATACCAATGGTATCAACGGCAAAACCAAGAATTCTACCAGTGAAAGACTGAAGTTGGTTAGATAATCGTTCCAGAACTTGGGTAAATAACCCACTTAAATTAATGGGAAGCTGTTGCTGACTTAACGCCCAATCCTGGAAAGTTTGGAGTTGCTGAGTACCAGAATCAATCCAACTTGGCAAAATATTGGCTAGCTCAACGAGTTGTTGGATAATTAGGGGAACTAAGGTAATGCCTAAAGCTACTAAAACCACTAGAGTTAAAAGCAACACTCCTGCGATCGCTAGGTTACGTTTTACCCCTTGTTCTTGCAAAAACTGGATTGGATAGTTCAAGACAAAAGCCAGTAGAATGGCGGCGGCAATAATGCTGATCAATGGCTGAAAATACTGCACCACCTGGAGCAATAGCCAACCGTTAAGAATAATAATCGGAAATGCCAATCCTATAGTTAACCATCGCGGTAGTTTGTTTGCTGATTGCATTAGTGATGACTCCACAAGAGTTATAACTTTATTTTGGCTTCTAGGAGAGGAGGCAGGGGGGCAGGGGGCAGAGGGGCAGAGGGGCAGGGAGCAGGGGAGCATGGGGCAGGGGAGCAGGGAGCATGGGAGATGAGGGAGACAAGGAGATAAACAAAACTCCTAACTCTTAACTCAGCACTCAGCACTCAGCACTCCTAACGCCCAATTCCCATTAAGATTGATTTCTCTCCATAAAATCCAACATAATTTGCCGATGTGTATTCCCCAAAGGGCGTACTTCGCGGGCGTTTTGCGAATAACAGTTACCTTGGTGAATATCTTCTGGGGTCAATAATCCCATATCCCAACCTTCATTTAAAACCAGTTGATTTAATTCCACCAATAATGGTGCATGAAAGACATGACGGACAACTCTTTCGTCGGTATAACAGCCAAATTCCCCAAAGGGTGGTAATTCATAGCCGATTTCTTCTAAAATTTCTCGCTTCACTGCGACATCTGGCGTTTCACCAGGTTCGATATGACCGCCAAATAGCGCCCAGTAACCAGGGTAGAGAATACCGGGGATGTTGTCGCGTAGTTGCATGAGAAACTTGTTTTCTTGATAGAGAATTGCGATCGCTACATGCACCGGTTGATTGTTCATATATTATTAATTTTTAATTGCTGATTACTCTTCTTCTAGATAAACTTCCCCCAATTCTTTACCACCTAAAGGGATGCTTTGGTAGCGAATTTTACCCTTAATCACCACTTGCGCTCCCTTCGCTAGATTTTTTTGATTGGTGATAACCCAAATTTTGCCAGTCGAGTCATTAATTTGATATGCCCATTGCTTCATCAGAGGAGCTTGTTTTTCCACCTGACCTTGGATGTAAACTGTAGCCCGATTGTCTTGTTCTGGTTTAATTTCTCGAATTGGCGTGACATTGCTACCAATTTGGAAATTAGTCCCATTCAAGCCTGATGAGGTTAAACTACCACAACTACAAAGTCCTACCACCAATAAAAAAATCAACCCCAGACGGTAAGAAACAATACTATGCGCGGATAAGAACGAAAGGGACAAATTTCTTGTTTGTTGCATGAAAGCCACTGATTGAGCAAATTTTTGCTTCACTGCTTGCTTTGTCGCCAGTTTCATTAGGTCAGTTCCCATCTATAATATTCTTTCTCTGTGGTTTCAGAAACACGCTCTCAACTGAGCAAAAAATGTTCTGAATTTCAGCCTGCAATTCTTTATTCTTCAGATAAAGCCGTTGATCTGAGAAAATAAGCATTATGAATTGACTGTGAGAGAAACGCTACGACATCAAGCAGATACACAATAATAGTTAAAAGTCAATAGACAATATTTTTACTCTAGACTTTGGACAAAAAGCGAATTAATTTATAGTTGGGAATTTTCATGGAAACAAAAACTGCCAAACTTCTTGATGGGAAAGCTTTAGCTGCAAAAATTCAGCAAGAACTTTCTGTAGCCATTACACAATTACAACCAGAAATTGGACGACCCCCTGGTTTAGCAGTGTTGATGGTTGGCGACAACCCAGCGTCAGCTGCTTATGTCCGCAATAAAGAAAAAGCCTGTGCAAAAGTTGGCATCGCCTCTTTTGGTAAGCATTTTCCTGCCGAAACTACCTTTGGGGAGTTACAAGAAGTCATTGCTGCACTAAACCACGATGAACGGGTGGATGGAATTCTTGTGCAGCTGCCCTTACCTAAGCACTTGGATGGTGTGGCTCTGCTACATCAAATTGATCCCGATAAAGATGCTGATGGACTGCACCCAGTTAACTTAGGGCGACTAGTACGGGGAGAAATCGGTTTACGCAGCTGCACCCCGGATGGTGTGATGCGGCTTTTGCAAGAATATGAGATTCCATTGCAAGGAAAACAGGCAGTAGTGGTGGGACGGAGTATTTTGGTGGGTAAACCTATGGCGCTGATGCTACTAGAAGCTGATGCTACAGTGACGATCGCTCACTCGCGATCGCATGACCTCAAAAGCATCACCCAAAATGCTGATATTCTAATTGCAGCAGCAGGTCGTCCCGGACTCATCACTGCTGATATGGTAAAACCAGGTGCTGTTGTGGTAGATGTGGGAATGAATCGTGTCACCGATGCTAGTGGCAAAAGTCGCTTAATTGGCGATGTTGACTTTGAATCAACTGCTGGTGTAGCAGGATTTATCACCCCCGTTCCTGGTGGTGTTGGCCCTATGACTGTTGCCATATTGTTACAAAATACCTTCACCAGCTATTCCAGAGCAGCAAGAAAATGAAAGAGAGTGATGAGTTAAAAGTTAAGAATTATTAATCCTAACTCTTGTACAGACGCGATTAATCGCGTCTCAACTCCTAACTCCTAATTCCTAACTCATAATTGTGAACTCTTCATTTTTTCAGCCCCACAGCACCTTAAAATTGTGACGTATAAGACAAAAATCCCAAAGTGTCAGGAATTGAAGAATGGTAGCAACTGATAACGTTCAAAAGACACCACCAGAGGAAGCCACATTTAACTTAGTAGCCTATCTCAAAGAGCGACAAAAGCTTTGTGATAATGCTTTAGATCAGGCTATCCCCATCATTTATCCAGAAAAGATTTATGAGGCGATGCGCTACTCGTTATTAGCTGGCGGCAAGCGTGTACGTCCCATTCTTTGCCTTGCTACCTGTGAAATGATGGGTGGCACTATCGAAATGGCTATGCCAACAGCTTGTGCTGTGGAGATGATCCACACAATGTCTTTGATTCATGACGATCTCCCAGCGATGGATAATGACGATTACCGTCGGGGAAAGCTGACAAATCATAAAGTCTATGGCGAAGATGTGGCGATTTTGGCTGGAGACGGCTTGTTAGCACTCGCTTTTGAGTTAGTTGCCCTTAAAACCCCCCAAAGCGTTAACAGAGAGCTAACCTTGCAGGTAATTGTTCGTCTTGGCCGGGCGCTGGGGGCAGCTGGTTTGGTCGGTGGTCAAGTTGTCGATTTGGAGTGTGAGGGGAAATCAGATATTTCTCTAGAAACGCTAAATTTCATTCATAGACACAAAACATCCGCCCTTTTGGAAGCTTGCGTAGTTTCTGGCGGGATCATCGCTGGGGCATCAACTGAAGACGTGCAGCGACTGACCCGTTATGCTGAAAATATTGGGCTAGCATTCCAAATCATAGATGATATTCTGGATATCACTTCTACAAAAGAGCAATTAGGTAAAACGGCTGGTAAAGACCAACAAGCGAAGAAAGTGACCTATCCTAGCCTTTGGGGACTTGAAGAATCGCGCTTAAAAGCCCAAGAGCTAGTTAAAGTAGCTTGTGCAGAATTAGAACCATTTGGAGACAGAGCCAAGCCACTCCAAGCGATCGCTCATTTTATTACTAGCCGCAATAACTAGCAACGCTTTGCGGGATTCTAAATTCTTATACCGTAAGGATTTCATTGATTGGGAATGGGTGGTTTCTTTACACGATACTGTACTACTACCGCCCAGCAGAATTGAAAATTCAAAATTCAAAAAGCTTATTTAATCAGCTTTTAGACAATTTTGAATAATTGATCTGTTTCCGCCATCATGTACTAGGTTAATTTTGGATTTTGGGTTGAATCTAAATGTTTCCTCAACCAACAACCGCTGCTAATATTTACTAACCTAACCAAAATACCATGCAGGACATAGGCAACATTTTAGACAACCGGGTGCTGCTGGTTGCTCTGGTCGCTTGTTTAATTGCTCAAGCATTAAAGCTCGTAGTCGAGATCGTCAAAAATCGCAAACTGAATATCCGTGTTTTGGTGACAACTGGAGGTATGCCCAGTGCCCATTCAGCTTTAGTTACAGCTCTAGCGGCTGGTGTAGGGCAAACACTTGGTTGGGCATCTCCTGATTTTGCCCTTGCGATGGTTTTTGCCATCATTGTCATGTATGATGCAGCCGGAGTTCGCCAGGCGGCTGGTAAGCAAGCTCGTATCCTCAATCAAATGATTGATGAGTTATTTCATGAAAAACCAGACTTTAGCCAAGACCGTCTCAAGGAATTACTTGGACATACACCAGTTCAGGTAATAGCTGGGTCGGCTTTGGGTATAACCATCTGTTGGTTAGCTAGTTTTGCTTATTTAAACTAGGGCAATACATCCTTGTTTGAGCGACTATTTTTAATTGGGAACTGGTAATTTGTCAACTGACAAATTACCAACTTGGTAGATCGCATCAGTATTCTAGAAAACTTAATATCACTACAATCGCACAGTTGAGCGCAGCAGAATCACTTTACGGCTATCTACTATGCTGGCAACAAAACCGCCATTGTTCAGCTTCTGCAATGTATTGTATGCTTCACTTTGATTGGTGGTATAAACTGCTAACAAGTAAGGGCGTTGTCCATAAGAAACAAAACCTACGTTACCTCCTACTGCTTGCTGCACGCTATTTACTAGTTCAGGACGATTGTAATAATCTACCAAAACTGCATAACCCTCTCCTAATGCTTGAGGATTATAGTTAACTGTTTGCTGAAGTGGCTGTTGCTGTAGTTGTGGCTGTGTTTGTGGCGGCTTTACATCTGCCGTTGTTGGTCGAGTGGTGATGATAGCAGACAAGCCAACAATATTACTTACATACCTTGCCCATCGATTGGCATCATCAATCTTTTTAAACCCCCCTATCCGCGTCACAGTTTCGTTGAGATATTTGCAGGTAATGGTTTTGAGTTCAGGCGGTAAGGCGCTACGCAACTGCTTTTGATTATCAGCTGTGGGACTGACTACTAATAAAAGATACTCGCCCGAAGTCGGTGGTTGACAAAGAGGAATGGCTTGTTGGGCAAAAACAGAACTCATGCCACCAATCAACCCTGCGTAAGCGAAGCTCATCGTAGATATCGCTAATCCTAAAACACTTGGTAAAGTCTGAAATCTATGCACAAAAGTTAGATTATGTAAATCAAGGTGTCTTAGAAGATTTTATAAGAAAAAAGCTGAAAACCTACTTACTTCAGTGTGGGAATGGAAGGACTGTTACAAAACATATTTTCTTCTTAGCAAATAAAATTGGAGTAAAGAAGGGAATAGGTTATAGGTTACAGGGTACAGATTATTCCCTATAACCTCTGTCACCTATCACCTCTTCCCCATGCCCCATTCCCCATTTTTAAGATACGGTAGCAAGCGATGCCAAAGCATCTGGTATTGTCTCAGAAGGAGCCTGGAATTCTCCAGTGATAACGTACTCTAAACGCAGTTTTAACCAAGTAATAAATTGGGGATTTGTAGAAATAATTGCTACTGCTGGTTGGGGACACTTTGCCTTGATTTGTGCAAATTGGGGTGCTTCCAAGAAAGCTGGTTGCTCAACCAACCAAAAATCTATTTGTTTTTCTTGTTCGTGGTAGTGACGAGTGCGTTCTTTGATAACTTCGTGTATCGGTTCTTCTTGGAGAAGAAAGCGTTGACTAGCCAAAACGTAATAGTATGTTTGCATTTTCATCCTTTGGTTGCTGTGTGAATAATGTAAGGGCACAGTACGACATTCTGTACCCTTATCAACTAACTCTTAGGGGATTTCTTGAACCAAGAACTGAACGGACAAGCACTTCCCGACTTTTGGGCATTTGTCTGTTTGCCACCAGATGTTAGCTTTTCCAAGAACAGATTATTGTCGAAGTAGTGTTCTAAGGAAATAACCTTCAAGTCATCGGTAACTTTTGCAATGCTCATACCGATAATTTCTATTGTCTCTCCAGTCGGTGCATGGCCTTTATATTCTCCATTAAAATGTCCCCAATGCCGCCATTTGAATGTGACATTTGGTGGCCCTGAGAAAACTTCCAGCACTTCCCAAGGAAATCCTTGGGGAAATGTTGTGTGGAAGACTTTTGCGGATGATTCAAAGGTTTCTTCTGAAGCTTTGTAATGCTCTGAATCAGGCATAAATAGATTGTAAGTACCTTGGGCTGATAAATCTGCTGCGGTATACTCTACTCCGCCATTGGTACTCACACGAAACTGTTCATTGACAATAGATAACCACTGTTGTGGGTTAGCTTTGAAAGATACCTCCATCTCGAAGGTTCGCACTAAGTTTTGCACGATCGCTTCCAGTGTACCTTCAAGGTGATTATGGATACTTTCTTTGGCAAGATTTTCTTTGGAACGAGAATAATCAGGCGGTGTCTGATAGCGCCACTCGACATCAGTGCTTTCTGCTATCACTTTATCTCTATCCTGTACCCAAAGTGGCAGGTTGTTAGACTGTGTTGCGCTCATAGAAGTTTTTGCTGAAGATTTGATCCCAATTTCCAGATTTCGCAGTGACAACCCCTCTTTTAAGATACGGGAGTGGAGTAGGAGGAGCAGGAGGCAGGGGGAGCAGGGGAGGCAGGGGGAGCAAGAAAATAATATACTAATTCCCATTCCCCATTCCCCATTCCCTATTCCCTATTCCCTATTCCCACTTATAGCTTGTTTCATCTCGCGGACTGCCCTTTCTATACCTACTAATGCTGCCCGACTGATGATGGTATGACCAATGTTCAGTTCTTCCATGCCTGGAAGCGCAGCCACCGGATAGACGTTCCAATAGGTGAGTCCATGACCAGCGTTGACTCGCAATCCAGCTTGAATCGCTTGTTGACAACCTTTAGCTAATATGGCTAATTCTCGGTGGCGATTTGTTTCATCCTTAGCCTCTGCATATTGTCCGGTATGCAATTCGATAAACTGCGCCTCTATCTTGACAGATGCTTCGATTTGTGCTGGTTCGGCATCGATAAATAAACTAACTGGAATGCTAGCGCTTTGCAATTTATCGACTATCTCACCTATTCTAGCAATTTGGCCAATAATATCTAGTCCGCCTTCTGTTGTGACTTCTTCGCGCTTTTCGGGGACTAAAGTCACGTAATCTGGTTTGATATCGAGAGCGATCGCTAGCATTTCTTCTGTTGCGGCCATTTCTAAATTAAGATGCGATCGCACTGTTTGCCGCAATATACGCACATCTCTATCTTGGATATGCCGCCGATCTTCGCGCAGATGCACCGTAATTCCATCAGCACCCGCTAATTCTGCTAGTACCGCAGCTGCCACCGGGTCTGGTTCCACCGTCCGCCGTGCTTGCCGGATGGTGGCGATGTGGTCAATGTTAACGCCAAGTGTAGGCACCCCAAGTTTCTCCCAAATCCACAGTCCTCAGAACTTGATTTTACCGGAAATTGCGGAAGTTTTGCTTAAGAGCTAAATAGGGCTTACGCAAAACTATCTACATCAGATTGCAAGTAAGTAAGGTAAAAATGCAGGCCTCACGCATCACAATATAAAGAATTTCTACCTTCTGCCCCTGCTCCCCCTGCTTCCCCTGCCCCCTGCCTCCTGCCTTCATTGATAAAACTGAGTTAGCAAAAGCTGGTTTATGGGCACACTACTTTAAATAAATAGCTGATTTAACAAGAGTTGATGAAGTATGAATACAGCAGTTGAGCCGATGGACAAGCTTTTGAACTATCGAATTAGCGAACAACTTTATGCAGGTTCTAGAACCTTGGTTTACCGTGCAATTCGAGAGGCCGATCTAATTCCGGTCGTCATCAAGCTGCTCCAGCAGGACTATCCCACGTTCAACGAACTGCTGCTGTTTCGTAATCAGTATACGATCGCTAAAAATCTTGACCTACCCGGTATTGTTCATCCCTACAGCCTAGAACCTTACCGCAACAGCTATGCTTTGGTGATGGAGGATTTTGGCGGTATTTCCCTCAGAGATTGGATTAACGGAAAAATGGGGGACAAGCAATATACTTTGACAGAGTTTTTGGAAATTGCGATCGCTCTAAGCAATATTCTTGACGGACTCTATCGCCATCGGGTTATCCACAAAGATATTAAGCCTGCCAATATCCTGATTAACCCGGATACTAAGCAAGTCAAGTTGATTGACTTTAGCATTGCTTCTCTTTTACCCAGAGAAACCCAGGAAATTCACAGTCCTAACGTCTTAGAAGGTACTCTCGCCTACCTTTCCCCGGAACAAACCGGACGGATGAATCGCGGAATTGACTATCGTAGCGATTACTATTCTCTGGGCGTTACCTTCTATGAATTGCTGGCTGGACACTTACCCTTCGAGTCTAACGATCCGATGGAGTTAGTTCACAGTCACATTGCCAAGCTTCCAGAAAAGTTAGAAGGTAGGGGGGAAGAAGAGATTCCCGAAGTTCTTTGTGACATTGTGATGAAATTGATGGCCAAAAATGCTGAAGAGCGCTATCAGAGTGCATTAGGGCTGAAATTTGATTTAGAAAAATGTTTGTCTCAATTGTCGGAAATTGGCTCGATTAAATCTTTTGAATTAGGTGAGCGGGATATTTGCGATCGCTTTATTATCCCAGAAAAACTCTACGGTCGCCAAGGCGAAGTTGAAAGTTTACTAGATGCTTTTGAAAGAGTCAGTCAGGGAAGCAGTGAAATTATGTTGGTAGCAGGCTTCTCTGGTATTGGCAAAACTGCTGTGGTGAACGAAGTCCACAAGCCAATTGTGCGACAACGGGGTTACTTTATTAAAGGCAAATTTGACCAATTCCAGCGCAACATCCCATTCTCTGGCTTTGTGCAAGCTTTCCGAGACTTAATCAGGCAACTGCTGACTGAAACTGACACTCAATTTGAGCAGTGGAAGTGTAAAATTCTCTCTGCTTTGGGTGAGAACGGACAAGTGATGATTGAGGTGATTCCAGAACTGGAAAGTATGATTGGTAAACAGCCTCCTGCGCCGGAACTCTCTGGGAATGCAGCCCAAAATCGCTTCAATTTGCTGTTTTTGAAATTCACTCAAGTCTTCACTACCCTAGAACATCCATTAGTGATTTTTATTGACGATCTGCAATGGGCAGATTCCGCTTCTTTAAAGTTAATGCACTTGTTAATGAGCGAAATCGAAATCGGTTATCTACTGTTAATTGGTGCTTATCGAGATAACGAAGTCAACCCAGTACATCCACTGATGCTGACTTTGGAAGAAATTCAGAAACTAGGCGCTACAGTCAATACAATTACCTTAGCTCCTCTTGAGCAAACATCGGTCAATCATTTGGTTGCAGATACATTAAGTTGTTCTCTAGAGTTAGCTGTACCCTTAACAGAGTTGGTATTGAGCAAAACTAAAGGTAATCCTTTTTTCAGTACCCAATTTCTCAAAGTCCTACATCAAGATCAACTAATTACGTTTAATTTTGACGGTGGTTATTGGGAATGTGATATTGCTCAGGTGCGAGCGATCGCTCTTACCGATGATGTCGTAGAGTTCATGGCAATTCAACTTAAAAAGTTGTCAACAGAAACTCAAGAAATTTTAAAATTAGCGGCTTGTGTGGGAAATCAATTTGATTTAGCTGCATTAGCAATCGTCCATGAAAAATCTCAAGTGGAAACAGCCGCAGACTTTTGGAAAGCTGTACAAGATGGGTTAATTATCCCTACTAATGAAGTCTACAAATTCTATCAAGAGGAGTCAGAATGGACTACGCCCTACTTCTCTAGTAGCGCAGACAGAAGTCAGAATTCAGAATTGAAGCAAGACAATTATCCTGATTCCTGCTCTTATAAATTTCTCCATGACCGCGTTCAGCAAGCTGCCTATTCTCTGATTCCTGAATCTCAAAGAAAAGCTACTCATTTAAAAATTGGGCAATTACTCTTAAATAATACATTACCGGAATTAATTGAAAACAGCATCTTTGATATTGTTAATCAGTTAAATGAAGGGATTGATATAATTCATGAACAATCTCAAAAATCAGAACTGGCTCAACTCAATCTAATTGCTGGAAAAAAAGCTAAAGCTTCCACTGCTTATAAAGCAGCAGTAAAATATTTCACATTAGGACGAGAATTACTAATAGAGGAAACTTGGCAATATAATTACAATCTCATCTTTAATTTACATCGAGAATCTGCGGAGTGCGAATATTTAACTGGCAACTTCAATCAGGCAGAAGAATTATTTAATATAGCATTAAGTAATAGTAGAGATAAGTTTGAAAAAGCAACCATTTATGGAACTCAGATGTACCTGAAAATGACTCAGGGCGAAAATATCGCAGATGGGATTAAAGCTGGTCTGAAAGCTTTAAGCATCATGGGTATGGATTTGCCTATTACTTCTGAGAAACAACAAATTGTTATCGAAACTGAGCTTAAGGAATTAAAAGCTAAACTTGCAGAAATTCACACAGCAGATTTATTCGATTTGCCTGAGATGACAGATCCAGATAAAAAGATGTGTATGGGTCTTTTAGCTGACCTTTGGGCAGCAGCTTATATGGGAGGAGATCAAAACCTTAGTTGTTTGGCTCCTCTATTAATGATTAGTTTATCGCTGACTTATGGCAATGCCGAAAGTTCTGGTTTTGCTTACTGTCTCTATGGAATGAGTCTGGCAAATCAAAGTAGTTATCAAACTGCTTATGAATTCGGTACGTTAGCACTAAAACTTGATCGTCACTTCAATAGTACCCAATTTATTTTTAAGACCAATAATATCTTTGCTCACACCACTAATCCCTATAATCAGCATTTAAAAACGAATTTACCACTTTCCCAACAATCATTCCAAATCTGTCAAGAAACGGGAAATTTGGTATTTGGTGTTTGGGCAGTTTCATTTTTGATTTGGGCGATGTTAATTAAGGGCGATCGCCTATCGGATGTTTACACGGAAACTGAAAAATATCTGAGCTACGTCCAACAGGTAAATGATGTCAATATGTTGTATGCATTTACTCTACAGCGTCAGTTTTTGTTGAGCCTACAAGATATATCTAAAAGCACCGATTTCTTAGATAATGACAATAGCGAAAATATTCCTTATATAGAAGTTTGGAGACAGAAAAATAACTTTGATCATGGAATTAATTGGTACTCTTTTCTCAAAATCCAATTGTCATACCTTTATGGTCGCTATGAAGATGCTATTCAAGCGGCAGAAGAAGCTGAGAAAACCCTTGCTTGCAACTCTGGCTTTTTCCCCATTATTCAGTATCATTTCTATTATCCACTAAGTTTAGTAGCACTCTATCCCAATGCGACATTAGATAAGAAAAAGCAGTACTGGGACATTATCCAAGAACATCAACAAATCCAGAAAAACTGGGCGGATAATTGCCCCCAAAATTTTCTACATCGATATCTATTGCTGTCTGCGGAAATGGCAAGAATTTCTGGTAAGTATATGGATGCAATCGAGTCATACGATCGCGCCATTGCTCAAGCTAAAGAAAACGAATACATCAACGAAGAAGCTCTTGCCAACGAACTCGCCGCTAAGTTTTATTTAGAATGGGGCAAAGAACGCATTGCTCAAGAGTATTTAATTAATGCTTACTATTGCTACACACGCTGGGATGCTAAAGCCAAAGTCGATGACTTAGAACAGCGTTATCCACAACTGCTAGCGCCAATTTTACAACAAACGCGATCGCCATTCACGCCTAATGAGACGATTGCAAATATTGACAGCGTTGCTACCTTCCATCCAAGTATTAATAAATCAGTAACATCTAGCAGCAACACATCAATAATGCTAGATTTGGCAACAGTTCTGAAAGCATCTCAGACTCTTTCCAGCGAAATTGAGCTGGATAAATTACTTACAAAGCTACTGCAAGTGGTGATTGAAAATGCTGGAGCGGATAAGTGTGCATTACTACTGCTCAAAGAACATAGATTGTTAGTTGAGGCGACTGCTCAAGTTGGACAGCAATCAAAGGTGTTACAGTCCATTTTTGTGGAAGATAGCGCAGATGTTCCCCATAGCCTAATTTACGCCGTCAAACGTAGCCAACAACCTACCGTCATCCTTGATACAACACTACATCCGGTGCTGATAGCCGATCCCTACATCATTCGTCAGCAGCCCAAAAGCTTGCTGTGTACACCGATTTTGTATCAAGGTAAACTGTTAGGGATTTTGTATTTAGAAAACAATTTGATTACTGGAGCATTTAGCAGCGATCGCGTCGAAATTCTCAATTTGTTATGTACTCAAGCTGCAATCTCCCTAGAAAACGCCCAACTTTATCAGCAAGCACAAGATACTCTAGAAAACCTTGGACAGACTGAACAATTCTTACGGTTAATTATCGACAATATCCCCCAGTCTGTTTTCTGGAAAGACCGCAATAGTGTTTATTTAGGCTGTAACCATAAGTATGCTCAAACTTTTGAGAATGGAGTGTCTGAAAATGTTATTGGTAAAACAGACTACGACTTTTCCTGGACTCGTGAGCAATCAGATTCTTTTGTAGAGTGCGATCGCCGCATTATGGAGTCTGGACAAGCTGAACTCAACATTATAGAAACCGTGCTGAAAGCTGACGGAAAACAAATCTGGTCGAATACCAATAAAATTCCGCTACGAGATAAAGAAGGAAACGTTTTTGGCATTCTTGGTACTTCTGAAGACATCACCGAATACTACCAAGCGCAACAATTGCTGCAACAGCAAAAGCAACAATTAGAACAAGCATTGCAAGAACTACAAACGATGCAATTGCAATTAGTACAAGGTGAAAAAATGTCTGCCCTTGGTAACTTGGTAGCAGGTGTTGCCCATGAAATCAACAATCCTGTCGGCTTCATTGCCGGTAACATCGAACCAGCTAAAGATTATGTTAAAGACCTGTTTGCACTGATTAATCTTTATCAAGAAAAGTTTCCCAATCCCGGCTTAGATATTCAAGATGAAATTGATGCTATCGACCTGAATTATTTACGCGAAGATTTACCGAAATTACTGGAATCTATGAAATTGGGTGTTAACCGTATTCGTAGTATCAGTACCAGTTTACGAACCTTTTCCAGAGCAGATAAGGATTATAAAGTTCCCTTTGATATTCACGAAGGCATTGACAGCACTATTCTAATTCTGAGACATCGTTTAAAAGCTAACGAAAATCGTCCGGCAATTGAGGTGGTGAAGAATTATGGCAAACTCCCCCTAGTCGAATGCTTTGCTGGACAACTTAATCAAGTGTTTATGAACTTGTTAGCAAATGCCATTGATGCACTTGAACAATACAATACAGAACGGAGTTTGGAAGCAATTTTAGCAAACCCCAATTGCATCACCATTCAAACCCGTGTAGCAAACTCAGGTCAAGATATCTTGATTAAGATTGCCGATAACGGGGTGGGGATGTCATCGGAGGTAAAGGAACGAGTATTTGACCATTTATTCACTACCAAGCCTGTAGGAAAAGGCACTGGATTAGGATTAGCGATCGCTCGTCAAATTGTGGTAGAAGGACATGGCGGTTCACTCTCCTGCACTTCAGAACTTGGACAGGGAACAGAGTTTATCATTCAAATTTCTACTCAACAAAAATAATGAGTGCTGAGTAATTTCCACTTCAATACTTCTCGGGTTTTAGGGAAAAGGGACGGGAAAATCTGATATCTCAAGGAGCAAGCACTGTTAAAAACACGGCGATGTAAGGATGATATTAATAATTGGTTAGCCATTCAGAAGACAGAAATTAAAACTTTGGCAAATTCTGTTGTGGTGCGATCGCTATTGTTCAAGCTTTATCAACAAACCTAGACAAAAATCATACAAGTGATTTTTTGGCTAATTTCTACCCTCATTCTCAAAGACGATATACTTTAAGAAAGTTGATCTTTGAATTTAATCTGCTGTAACAGCTACTACATCAACTCTCTGAGGTGATATGCTTTTAAAACTGCAACAAATTATTGTTAAACCTGGTCAACAAATGTTGCTCAAAGATATTAGTTGGCAGCAGTTAGAAAACATTTTAGAAGAAATGGGGGAAAGACGTGCTGCACGTATCTCTTATAGTCATGGTTGGTTAGAAATTATGGTTCCCCTACCAGAACACGAAAAAGATAAAGAACTTATTGGTGATTTAGTCAAAATTTTGTTAGAAATTTTGCAAATAGATTTTGAACCTTTTGGCTCGACTACGCTTAAAAATGAGCGGATGCAACAAGCAGTAGAACCAGATACTAGTTTTTATATTCAAAATCAAGCTGCTGTTATTGGAAAAAATCGCATTGATTTAACTATAGACCCACCACCAGATTTAGCAATCGAAATTGATATTACTTCTCGCACTCGATTTGAAAATTATAAAATTTTGGGAGTTCCTGAACTTTGGCGACATACACAACAAGGTTTAGAGATTTATTTGCTAAAAGAAAGTAAGTATATAAAATCTGGCTCTAGTCCTAATTTTCCTAATATTCCAATTATTGAATTAGTGAATAAATATGTACAGCAGTGTTTAACAATTGGTAGAAGCCAAGCTATGCGTAATTTTCGAGATTGGGTTAAAGATAATTTATAACAATGCGATCGCTATTTTGAAATATAAAAATCAAGAAGTGCGATCGCTATTAAGCTTAAAGCTGCAAAACTAAGGTTTAATTGGTACAAATTCATATTTATCACTCCCAGGTATTTCTTGAACTTTGACTAAGAAGATTTCATTGTTTATGCGATCGCCTGATGGTAAAAACTGAATCTTTCCCGTTGCACCATCGACTGAAAAACTCGAACTATGCAACACCTTTTGTAATTCATCGCGTCTGTTTGTTCGTTCTAAACCTGCGATGATCGCTAAGGTTGCATCATAAGCCGTAGCTGTTCGCCAATTCACAGTTGCACCCCAAAGTTTTTGAGCTTTTTGCGGAAATATGTTATTAGGAAATGCTGTGGGATACCAAGGTGCAGAGATTATCAGTCCGTTGATACCTCTGCCCTCCTTTAAGGTTTCGTTAGTGAAAAGTGTAGGACTACCAAATACAGTCAACTGCCCTTTATTAGATTGTGCTACCGCTAGACCTTGTTTTATTTTGTCTATATAAAGACCTAACACCAAAGCATTAGCATTGCTACCTACAGCTTGAGAAATGACAACACTAGGGTTAAAGTCACGGGCAGAAATATCGCACTCTGTAGAATTAATCTGACCGCCAGCAGCTTTTATCGCTTTAACAAACTCATTGTTAAACGATTGATTATCTATCCCTTGGTAATCAACACAGATAAGAAAATTGGTTTTACCCGCTATTTTAATGGCGTAATTAGAGACGCTATCTGCTATGGATTTAACACTAGGAGCAGTGCGGAAGATATAATTGCCAACACTGGTAAGGTTTTGGGCAAAACTGGTGGGAGAGATCATCACTAACCCGTCTTTTTGATAGACTGGGGCTGCGGAGAGAGAAGCATTACTAGAATTATGTCCCA
The DNA here is from genome assembly GCF_043099725.1 of Nostoc sp. C110. Taxonomy (GTDB): domain Bacteria; phylum Cyanobacteriota; class Cyanobacteriia; order Cyanobacteriales; family Nostocaceae; genus Nostoc; species Nostoc muscorum_A. The sequence continues at coordinate 6,769,770 of NZ_CP171148.1, forward strand.
CGACAGCTAAGATGCTGGCATCTTTGCCAAACCGAGTGGCAAGTTGTACAGCTTCACTTGGATCGTTATCATCATTAGCGATCCCTACCTCCAAAGCTTTGCCATTGATACCGCCACTGCTATTCACCTCATCTTGAGCTTGAGCCACACCGCGCAGTATCTCTTTTGCTACATTTGGATTTGTCCCAATAGGTACACTCACAACAATTTTAAGCCGATCTCCTTTCTGACGAGCCTTAGCATTATTCAAGTAAATCAATGCTTCTGGGTCTGTGATGTTAGCTTTGCGATATGAATTTAACTTATCAACAACAAGCTGACAATTACCTTCAAAAAATGCTTTAACTCCAGCTTCTTTATCTGGGTTTGTATCTTGTTTTAATAAAATTTCTTCACCCAGGCTAATTCTGTCATTCAAACTATACGTCTCTTCAGCACATAAATTTATTGGAGTCTCAACTATCGGTTGAAGCGTATTTAGGGTTCGGGGCAGTAAAAAGTAGACTAAAATACCGCCAAGAAATACTCCAATGATGCTGGTTCCCACATATTGTAGAAAATTGTTATTTTGGAGACGTGAAGGTGGAAAAACTACTGGAGGTGCGATCAGTGGCTGTTCGACAATTATCGGAGCTTCGATTAAGGCTATATCTTCATCTCTGAGTCCCAATGCTTGCTGAAGACGTTTCAAATTAGTGCGAATTTTATCACTGGGAGGAAACCCAAGTTTAATCTCATTGCGGAACGCCTGTTCATATCGCTGCAATTTTTTCTTGTAGACTTCCACAGGTGCTAAAACCTTAGTTTCAATTGCAGCAGCATCCTCAGATGTTAGTTCCAGTTCCTCATGTAGTCCTTCCAATGCAGCGCGACCTGTAAAAGAAATCTCACCGTTACCACTCTCTACCCAATACTCAACTTCTCGACGATATTTGAGCTTAGGATCATCTATAGGTGCTTTGGCAATATTGATTTTATAGCCTTCTTTGATGGCATATATCTCCGGTTTCATTGCAGGAGTAGCTTCTTGTACTGCTTTGGTAGCATATTCATGCAATTCATCAACGGAAATCAAACCATCTTCATTCTTATCTGCTGCACCAGTTTCCAGACCCTCAACTATGTAGCGGGTGTAGGTCGAAGTATCTGACCCTTGCTGTTCAAAAGAATATTGAGTGGAAGTTGAAGATGTGAGAACAGCTCGCCCTTCTCCGCCCAATTGGTTCCTGATATCCACAAAACCATCATCTCTTGCTAGCAGACCCTCGGCAAACGCACCACTAAAGCAACAATCAAGAATGACTACCTCACGTTTGCAACGGCTATTACTCATGACTTCATGTACAAAACTAGCTGCTACTGTTGTTGCCTTAACTAATACTCCTTTTTCAGTTTTGCGGGTATTCCGAGCTGCAAAGTAAAGCTTACCACTCTCATCCTTAATGCCATGTCCAGAGAAAAACAGCAGTAAGAGGTCATCTTTTTGACGACCATCAAACAAGGTTTCGATAGCTACCGCCATCTCATGCTGTTGAGGATTTAGTAGCAGTGTTACGTCATCAAAACCACCAATCTTTGAGTGCAACAAAACTCGCTGCATAGCTTCGACATCTTTTATTGTCGCTGGTAATGGGCTAAGACCAGGCTCATACTCACTGACTCCTATTAGAAGTGCTACTTTCGCCATCTTTTTATTCTTCCTTAATGCTGGAATTTCTTAGTTACCTGCGATAAACTTTTGAGCTTGTTCAATGGCGGCGTTTAACTCTTCCTGGCTGCTAGCTTTCACCTTGAGTTTTTTGCCGTTAGCCTCGACTTCCAATTCAATGGTTTTGTTGCCCAAGCGATCGCCCAAAAATCCCAACAATTTCTTAAAATTGGCAAGGCTCACCTCGGCCTGCAACACTCCTACCAAAAAGCCGCCAACAGATTTGGCTCCTTGAGGTATTTCTGTAACTGCTACAAGTTCAGCACTTTCTACATCTAATTCTTTGATTTCTCGCAGTAGATTCCGTGTTTCCTGTTCTTGTTCCTCTGCATCTAAGTCTGGATTAGAAAGAGCGATCGTCAGTTTGACGTTAGATTCAGAACTCATTTTGTGCCCTTTTAGGTTTTTCAGCAGTTGATGGTCAATTGTATTTCTGTAGTATATCGATTGACATCACATCTTCTATGTAAATTTCCTGAAACTTCTTCAAAATTTTTACAAAAACTCATAAAATTTAGGTAAAAATCTGGTATAAACACAGAACATCTCTCTTCAATAGCTTCAAAACTTAGAGGCAATCAATACTATTTCATCTGACAAGTTGTTTTGATACAGCAGTTTTTTTATCAACGCTTGCGATCGCAAAGGAGCTACTGAGTTTATCAAGGAAGGCAGGAGGCAGAGGGCAGGATAGCGCAGCGTTAGCGAGTCCGCGAGCGTCGGCAGGAGGAAAACTGCCCTGTGTTTTCTGCTGCGACCATCTGGAGCAAGGGTTTAAGACAAGAACACTGTTGCGTTAGCTTCCCGCTTTCTTACGAGAGTTCAGTGGCTCTAAAGACGCTCGCAGACTCGCTCTAAGCGTTCGCGTAGCGTCTCTAAGAGAAGCTATGCCGCAGGCTTTACGCTGCGCTATCAGTAAGGGTCGAATCCCCTACTGATTTACTCCTTCTGCCTCCTGCCTCCTTCAACCTTGCAACTTCCTGGCGATCGCTAGATCAAACTATTACGGCGTAAATGCAGCGACGCTCTCAATTAACCAGAAAAGGGGCAAAATCCCCTTGTTAAAGGCGAACTTGCGCCACAGTTAGGTTAATTAAAACAAATCCAAATCTGTCACAGCACCGATACTGCTAGAAGATACCAGTTTGGCATATTTCGCCAACACGCCTTTGGTGTAACGTGGAGCAGGGGGTTGCCAGTTGGCACGACGACGGGCTAATTCTTCTTCGGAGATATTCAACTGCAATGAACGAGCAGGTGCATCAATCGTAATACTATCGCCTTCTTCTACAAGTGCGATCGCACCACCAACGGCTGCTTCTGGAGCAACATGACCAACTACCATCCCGTAAGTGCCGCCTGAAAAGCGCCCATCGGTAATTAATCCCACCGCATCACCCAAACCAGCCCCGATAATTGCCGAAGTGGGAGCCAACATTTCTCGCATTCCAGGGCCACCCTTGGGCCCTTCGTAGCGGATAACCAAAATATCACCAGCTTGAATTTTACCCGCCAAAATTGCATCTAAAGAGGCTTCTTCTGATTCAAACACCCGTGCGGGCCCGGTAATTACTGGTTTTTTCACACCAGTAATTTTAGCGACAGCCCCTTCCGTTGCCAGATTACCTCTGAGGATAGCTAAGTGTCCTTGAGCATACATTGGGTTATCCCAAGTCCGAATTACATCTTGATTGGCAGATGGTTCTTCGGGGATGTCTGCTAATATCTCTGCAATGGTTTGCCCGCTAATGGTCAGGCTATCACCATGTAATAAGCCATGTGCGAGTAGCATCTTCATAACTTGGGGAATGCCACCAGCTTTGTGCAAATCTGTAGCGACATATTTACCACTTGGTTTTAAATCACACAGAACAGGAACACGGGCGCGGATTGTTTCAAAGTCATCCAGGGTTAACTCTACATTAGCGGCACGGGCGATCGCTAAAAAATGCAATACGGCATTTGTGGAACCACCCACCGCCATAATCACAGAGATGGCATTCTCTATGGATTTGCGGGTGATAATTTGACGAGGCAAGATTTGTTTACGAATGGCTTCGACTAACACAAAGGCTGATTTTTCGGTGCTGTCAGCTTTTTCAGCATCTTCGGCTGCCATTGTGGAAGAATAGGGCAAACTCATTCCCATCGCTTCAAACGCTGAAGACATGGTGTTAGCTGTGAACATTCCCCCACAAGAACCAGCGCCAGGACAAGCCCGACTTTCGACTTCTAATAATTCTTTTTCGTCAATTTTTCCAGCACTATATTGACCAACAGCTTCAAAAGAACTGACAACAGTCAAATCGCGTCCGTTGTAGTGACCGGGTTTAATTGTGCCACCGTAAACAAATATTGCCGGGATATTCATCCGGGCGATCGCTAACATTGCCCCTGGCATATTTTTATCACAACCACCAATCGCCAGCACACCATCCATACTTTGTCCGGTACAGGCGGTTTCAATGGAATCGGCGATGACTTCCCGCGACACTAGGGAATATTTCATCCCTTCAGTTCCCATCGAAATGCCATCGCTAATGGTAATTGTGCCAAACATTTGTGGCATCGCTCCGGCGGTTTTAATCCCAACTTCTGCCCTTTGCGCAAGCTGATTGATTCCCATATTGCAGGGGGTGATGGTGCTGTAACCGTTGGCTATACCGACAATGGCTTTGTTGAAATCTTCATCTTTAAAACCAACTGCACGCAGCATGGCTCGATTTGGCGATCGCTGCACTCCTTGCGTTACAACTTGGCTTCTCAAATTCTCCGACATCTTTTTTCCTTCCCTGGCATGATCGCTTGTATTGCGATTGTATTACCTGATTTTCTCATGTATACGCAGCGCGATCGAACATGAGTAAGCACTACTGGTCTGTCTCATTAAATTTGAGGGGTAAATACGCTTGTAGTGAGGACTTTAGTCCTCAAACATTCAAGCACTAAAGTGCTTACTACAAACCTAGCAAAATTAATGGAACAGACTACTACGCCAGTTTTAGTTTTTAGCCTTACCCATTTTTAAGACTATGGCTCGCTCAAGAAGTCGTTAATAGCGTGTAATAATTGACGGAAAGTGTAAGGCTTCTTCAAAAATATATTGATACCAGCGTTAGCAGCCTCGACTATTTGGCTGTCTGTCACCATGCCGCTGATGCCCATAATCTTGACTTGTGGATTCATTTGTTGCATTATGCCAATTGCAGTTAACCCATCCATTGACGGCATCATCATATCCATCAACACCATACTGATTTGATTTTGATGCTGGGCATATAATGAGATTGCCTCGATGCCATTAATAGCTGTCAGGGTTTTGTAGTTGTGGTCTTCTAGCAAAGTTTTGCTAATCTCCAGGATAGCGGCTTCATCATCTACAACTAGAATTAATTCTCCGTTGCCATTGGGCAATTCCAAGTTCTCTGCTTGTTGCTTTGTACTTTTGTTCAAAGCTGGTAAGTATACTTGGAATTGGGAACCTTTGCTTACCTCGCTAGACACTTTCACAAAACCATTGTGGTTTTTGACAATCCCAATCACAGTTGACAAACCTAAGCCAGTGCCTTTGCCTGGTTCTTTTGTTGTGAAAAATGGTTCAAAAATTCGATCCAAAATTACTGGAGAAATCCCAAATCCTGTATCTGAAATAGTTATGACTATATAAGGGCCCACCTGAGCATTTAGATTCATCTTGGCAAAATTTTCATCAACGAATAAATTTTCCGCAGAGATAGATAATGTACCGCCTTTGGGCATTGCATCACGAGCGTTGACGCACAAATTCATTAACACCTGATGAATTTGAGTCGGATCTGCCAAGATAGTCCAGAGTTTATGTCTAGGTAGATTATTAATAATTGCGATCGATTTTGGAAATGTGCTTTGGACAATTTGCTCAATTTCTAACAGTAGGTGTTCTATTTGTAAAGAAATGCCGTTGCCTTCAGACCTACGAGAAAAAGTCATAATTTGCTTGACCAAATCTGCCGCCCGTTTAGAGTTATGGTCAAGAAGCTTCAGCAGTTGTTGATTGCCTGCATCCAGATTGGGAAGTTTGAGCGCTAACATTTCCACTGAGGAAAGAATGGGTGTCAGAATATTGTTGAGGTCGTGGGCAATACCACTTGCCAACGTGCCAAGACTCTCTAGGCGCTGGGCACGGAGAAATTGGGCCAGGAGTTGTTTTTTCTCTGTGATGTCGGTGTCAACACAGAGGATGGATTTGGGTTGCTCTGCTTCATCACGCATCAGTGTCCATCGGCTTTCCACGATAATTTCTTTGCCGCCCTTTGTCACTTTATGTAACTCACCTTGCCATAAGCCAGAGTTAGTAACATTTGTTAAAGCCACTTGTAACTGCTGTGAGCTTTCTTTGCACAGCAACTCCTCCAGGTTCTTTCCCAAAGCTTCATGAGCTTCCCAACCATATAGACGTTCTGCACCTTGATTCCAGAATAAAATTTGGTTTTGGAAATTTCGCACGATAATCGCATCAGAAGCGATATCTAATAAAGCTGCTTGTTCGCGGATTTTCTGTTCTGCCCATTTGCGCTCAATGGTCGTAGCCAACACATTAGCGATCGCTTGCAAAAAGTGAATATCATTTTGGGTAAACTCTCGCTGTCTAGTTGTGTGTGCGCCTAAAACACCCAGAGGTTGTTTTTGACCTTGAATGATGACGCTCATGCCACTGATCACTGAGTGGTTAATTAATAGCGGTGGTCCTTGAAACCGTGTTTCTTTCCGCAGATCACAAACAATTACTGGCTCATGGGAAAGTAGTGTATAGGAAGCCTGAGTCTCATTCCCTCCACCTAATTCTAATTTAAAATTTCCCACCAGCCCTGGCTGCCAACCAACTCCCGATCGCAAGAATAAGCTGTTCTCATCTGGCAGCATTTCTAAAACTTTACTGTATTCCACCTCAAGGCTTTGAGTTACCAGGACAACAGCTTCGTCCATTAATGTGTAAAGGTCGATATTAGCTAGAGCTAACTGACCCAATTTAGCTACGGCTGCCTGCTGGCGTACACGCGCTCTTAAACCAGCTTCCACCCGCTTGCGTTCAGCGAGTTCAGTATGTACCTGCTCATAAAGTTGAGATTGCTGGATAGCAATGCCCACCTGTACTGCCAATTGTTTAAGAAAATCGATTTCCCACGTCTGCCACTGGCGGGGTGCTGCACACTGGTTAGCAACTAATAATCCCCACAATTTTTTTCCTTGCAAAATTGGAACCGCCAAGTTTGCCCTGACTTGAAACTGAGTAAGTAAATCGCGGTGGCATTCAGTCAGACCTGCTGTATAAATATCTGCAATAGCTTGGATGCGCCCATGTCTGTACTCCTCGCCGCGAGTTTCCATCAAATAAGTGTCTTGAACTTGGGTATTCAGGATAGCAATCCAACGATCATCAACAGACTCTACCACCACTACCCCACTGTAGTCTGGTTCAAACTGATACATGAACACTCGATCTACTTGCAGGAATTGACGGACTTCAGTAACAGTGGTGTTGAGAACCTTGTCCAAATTCAAACTCTGGCGGATGCGCTGGGCAATTGCCATCACGAATCGCTGCCATTGAATTTGCTGTTGTAGTGCCTCCTCTGCCTGCTGACATTCTGTGAGGTGGCACATTGAATTAAATTCATCATTGTTCATCTGTAATATGCCTGATTTAATCCATTAGGTTGTCAATATCTGTAGTGACTGCTGGTTACGCCTCTGTGCTATTGCCTGTAGCCCATACTTTGTAGAAATAGATATAGTTAAAATTATCTGATAATGCAAGGATATTAATCTTACGGCAGTTGTTATTTCTATAGCTCTTCCTTAAGAGGTGTGCCGATTCAATATATGTTTTCTTTATTGCACCATAAATTATCATTTGTAACAACTTACAATAACTGTATGTATGTTCAGTTATTGAATGAAATAAGGGGATCAATCTGGCTTGAACACAGTTTTTTACTCTGTTTTGACCATTAGGAATTAAATTAATCCTTACTGATAAATTCTTATAAAAAAAGTGGCATTCATTTGTATAAACTGAATACCACTCTCTATTGCTTAAAATTATCGATGACAGAGATATTTTACCCAGGAAGAGTTATCCCAGTTACAGCGATCGCACCTGCGATCGCACTGGCACAAAGGGAAGTGATCGCTGTCCCAAATATCCACCATGCAGCATTGGCAACGGTTTTTTTGCTTTCTTCGGCTTGCTTTTTAGCTTGCTGTTGGATCGCTTTCAAACGTTTTTGGGTTTCTTTCTGGATGCGTTCGGCTCGTTGCAATACGCCATCCCGCGCCGCTTCTATTTGGTCGATAATCCGGTTAGCATCTGCTTCAGAGATATCCTCACGAGAACTGATCACAGCAACTAAGGTGTCACGATCAAATTCACTGAGGCGATCGCGCAATGCTTCAAATCCAGCTTGCGGATCGTCGAATACTTTGGCAAAGTCTTGCTTAATGCCTTCATAGTTGAGTTCAGAACGATCCAGAGAGTTAAGATAGTTGCGAACTTTGGCAAAAACTCCATCCAGCACTGATTGCACCTTCTGCTGAATCTGCTGAAATTGTTCGACAATGGAACTGCGGACAGAATCAATTTGATCCACAATTCGGTTAGCTTCTTCTTCTGAGATATCCTCACGTTGGGATAACAGCGCCACGATTGTGGAACGGTCAAATTTTGAGGCGCGATCGCTCAAACTCCCAATTCCAGCGCGGGGAGAAGACAACAGCAATTGTAAATCGCGTTTGATTCCTTCAGGGTTGAGTTCGTCTTTGTTGGTATTACGCAGATATTCTTCAAGATTGGCTTCAAAATCTAAAGCTTGTTGAGCAGTACGCTTGGCTAAACGTCGTGGCGCTCTTAGAATATCACCAATGGCATCTTGTACGCGATCGATAATCTGATTAACTTGCTCTTGGCTCAAGTCTCCGCGCTGACTCACGAGTTGAACCAAGGTTTCTCGATCGATATGAGATAAGCGATCGCGCAGTGCTAAAGCTCCAGCTTTGGGATCGTCGAGTAATTTTTCCAAATCGCTTCTAATACCTTCTGGATTGAGTTCTTCCAAGTTGGTATTGCGGAGATATTCGGCGATCGCTTTTGTAGTTTTTTCGTACTGTTCTTTCGCCTGCTGCGGTACTTGCAAAATACTATCTCGGACAGCTTCAATCTGATCGAGAATTTGGTTTACCTGTTCTTCGCTCAAATCTTGACGCTGACTGAGCAATTGTACCAATGTGTCGCGGTCAAATTGCGATAGGCGCGATCGTAACAAGCTAATTCCGGCTTGCGGATCGTCTAGTAAAACTCTAAACTCACGTTTGATAGCTTCGGGATTGAGTTCGTCTTTGTTAGTATTCCGCAGATAGTTTTCAACTCTTTGACGCAGTTCATCGGCTTTCGCTTTTGCTTGTTCTTGCAATTCTCTAGCACGATTCAAAATATTATCGCGGTTGCGTTCGAGTTGACTAACTATATTATTAGCTTCCTCTTCGCTGACATCTTGACGTTGTTGGAGCAATTGGACAAAAGTATCGCGGTCAAATTGTCCGAAGCGGCTACTTAAATCTTCAAAACCAGCTTCTGGATCTTCTACTAACTTGGCAAAGTCCCGTTCAATACCTTCAGGATTGAGTTCTTCTTTCCCAGTGGAACGGAGATAATCTTCGATGCGCGTGCGGAAATTTTGCCCTTTTTCTCGCGCTTCGGCCTGTTTTACAGTCTCTAAAACTTCCAAGCGATCGCTTTCCATTTGTTCGGCAATTTCTTTCACCCTGGGTTCACTGAGATCGTCTCGCTGGTTCAGCAAGTTGGTGAAATATTCTTGATTGATTTCTTCCAACTCCCGTCTCACAGTTGTCGGATCTGCGTTTACGTCATAGATGACTTCTTTGAATTCATCTACTAGCGTAATTCGATTAAAATGCCAAGGGAATGAATGCAAGATGTAGTCTTCGACATCCGCTTTAATCGTGTTTTCAAGTGATATTGGCAATTTTGCAAATACTTGCTCACTGGCTTGCTCTCTAAACTTTTGAAATTGTTCTGTTACTTGCTCGACATCGATATCTTGAACTTTTTCTTTCAGCTTTTGCAACTGAGTTGTAATTTTATTCACATCGATATTAGAAAGATTGACCCGTTCGAGAACTGCTGGTGCGGCAGCGCTCAAACCATATCTAATAGCTTGTTTAATTACACCATTGCCATTACCACCTCCAACTGTAACCAGTTGTTGAAGCCGTTCACCCAATTGTTCGGAATTCAATTCTTCAGGAGTAGCAGATTTAAGTAAATTAATTACTTGTTCTGTGGGATTTTTGCGATTCAAAGCTTGTTGCCAAGCACCTTGAAATTGGTCAGCAATGCCATTTATCTCTTCTTTAGATAAATCTGTGCGAGTGCTGATTAAATCAACAAATGTTTGACGGTTAATGTTTTGCAATAAATCGCTATTAGCAACAGATTGCAAATCTGTATCTTTAAGAAGCTGGTCAAATTGGTTGCGAATTTCTTTAACATCCAGCTTTGGCAATTGCAGAGAACTTAAAGAACTTTGGAGAGTATTTTTAATCCCTTCAGAATCAAAACCTGAAGTTAATTCCCGCCGAACTGCGGCTGTAATATCTTCCGCAGTCGAAACTAACTGTTGTTTTGCAGCATTAGCACCGATACCAGCAGTTGCTGTACCCATTAAAGCTTGAAAACCAGAAGTGACAGTATTAGAGATAGAACCAATTAAAGAACCTACGGCTGATGAACCCAACCAAATTACTAGTGAGAAATAGGTAGACCAAATGACTACACCAATAATTGCTCCTAAGAATGCGCTTTCGATTAAGCTAAGTTTTACAGCTAGAAAGCAAGCAATAAACAACGCAATGCTCGCAGTTATTAACACCCAAGCGCCAACTTTGCCTTGAACCTTACGAATTGTCTTACCCAAACTTTCTGACTCATCATCGGAATCTGAATCAATTTCCCAAGATGAAATTCCGACAGCAACTGAAAAGTTTGTGAATAACAATTGAAAAGCAAATGCCATCGAAACCCCAGCCAGCAATGCTACCAAGAATTTAGGCCCAGAAAAAAGTACTGATGCTTCTTCTGGAGTTAGTACTTCCTGAGCTAAGGTTATTGGCGCTAATCCTAAAATAGTTGGAACACTTTGAAACATAATATTTTCTCACTTTCACTCAATTAAATACCCATTTATTAAATGGCTTATTTATCAGCTTAATTATCAGCGATCTAAGCTGACACTTTCTTAGGTAATAGGTTTATTTACCAAAAGTCGTATTTTGAAATTTATTGTTTTTAGTTAAATAAAACTTTTTAATTTGCTAACTTTGTCACATTTTTACAAAATAAGTTTTTTACTATAAAAGTGAGATATATAAAAAACAATCTAAGTACACAGCAGTTCTTAAAAGGGTAAATTACTGTTTTAGATAGAATAAATCGATGTTTTTTATGTCAATCTCTAGTAAAAGTTTTAGAGCTAGAACATCTAAGTATTTATAAAAGTATGATTTTATAAATACTCATTTAGATAAAACCACCTATACCTAATGATAGAGATAAAAATTCTTCCAAGCGATTGATGAAACAAAAATCTAAACATGTATTAATAAGGGTATTACAAGCTATAAATTTGTGAATAATTTATTGTTGCTGAGGAGAAAAAGATAATGGTTGTAGGTGTACATAAACGTGCTGTAGGTGTATTTTCTAATCGTCGAGATGTTGAACATGCGCTACATGAATTGAAAAAAGTCGGCTTTGATATGAACAGAGTCTCTGTCATTACCCAAGATGGAGACAGAGAAGATATTGCTGGTGCTGAAGTGCGCGATCGCGTCGGTGATAAATCTGATGAAGGTGCTAAAGTTGGAGCCGCTACAGGCGGTGCTTTGGGCGGATTAACTGGTTTATTAGTCGGTCTTGGTACTTTGGCAATTCCTGGAATTGGGCCAATTATGCTGGCTGGAGCCGCAGCAACTACTCTAGCTACAACTCTTGCTGGTGCAGGGATTGGTGCGGTAGCTGGTAGTTTGCTTGGTGCATTGATTGGCTTAGGAATTCCCGAAGAACGAGCTAGAGTTTATGATGAACGTGTAAGACGAGGACACTATTTAGTAATCCTGGATGGCACAGATACAGAAATCGCTAGAGCAGAAGCAATTCTCCATCAGCGTGGTGTCGAAGAGTTTGGTATTTACGACAACCCAGATGCGAGAAATGCTGATTATGTCGCTCCAACCCATAACGTAAATGTGGCTCATAGTGGTGTTGCTAGACGCGCGATCGGAGTCTTTCCTCATCGCCGAGATGCAGAAGCGGCACTCACCGAATTACGAGATGCAGGTTTTCCCTTAAGTAGAGTCTCCATCATCGCCAAAGATACAGACGGTCGTGGGATCGCTGGTGTCGATGTAGATAGAAATGTCGGAACAGGTAATAAAGCAGACGATGGTGCTAAAACTGGAGCAGCTACAGGCGGTGTTCTAGGCGGCTTGACTGGCTTATTAGTTGGTCTTGGAACTCTAGCAATACCTGGAGTTGGGCCTGTGATTGCTGGTGGCGCAGTCGCAACAGCTTTGGCCACAACCTTAGCTGGTGGTGCGATCGGTGCAGCTGCTGGCGGTATTGTTGGCGCATTGGTTGGCTTGGGAATTCCTGAAGACAGAGCGCGGGTATATAGCGATCGCTTCCAAAGAGGCGACTACTTGGTAATTATCGATGGTACCCAAGCTGAAATCCACCAAGCTGAAGCGATTCTCAACCGTCGGGGTATTGAAGAATTTGCAATTTATGATGCCACTGATTTAGGCGAACATCGGCCAGGTTCCGACCGAGTAATCCATCATGACACAGCAGTAGCCAATCCCATTCACCCCAATCACTCAACAGATATTCATGGAAACGATCCTGCTGTAGTGATTGTTGACCGTCGTGATGAAACACTTTAATCCAAAGTAGTTTTCACTGATACTAATTACACACAATTGCAAGAGCAAGAATTCAAAAACTTGCTCCTCACTTCACCGTAAAAATCAACAAATTTCACTTTCCGATTGCGAATTAAATCTATGAAAAAGCTAACCCCCTTCTTAATTAGCACCCTTTTAGTTTTTGGTGTTGCTGCTTGTGATAACGCTTCTAAAACAAGCGAATCTGCACCAGGTAATCCTAATGAAGCTCCACAATCACCGAGTGTACAAACAACAGAAGCTTCTCAAAAAGACGCACAAAGTGAAACTCGCAGAAGACAACTTGATGCTGATATCCGAGCCCGCGAACAACGAAATAATGTCACTGGCGGCGATACAGACAGAGCGAAAGGTGATTTATCAAGTCAAGTTCGCTCTAAGCTAGAAGCAAACATACCCAAGGGTCAACTAACAGTTGATGCTACCAATGATGGAGTTGTCACTGTCGGAGGAACTGTTAACAATCAGCAAGAGTTGGCTAAAATTGAACGTTTAGCGAAAGAAATTAAAGGTGTCAAAACTGTAGTTGTTAAAGCAACTGTTGCCCCACCAACAAACTGAGGCAACTAACAATAAATCCGAGTGAGTAGGTAGAGAAAAATCAATTTATATTTTCCTACTCAACCTTAATGGTCAGTTATACTTATTGCTGACCATTAATAATTGACAACTGACGACTTTAATGATTATATTTATTGATGCTCAGTTCAGTTACAGAAACTTTTGTAATCATTGAAAAACTATGGAAACCGAACAACAGCAACGTGAATCTATCAATACTTCAATATCACAAGGTGCGCTAGCACTTGAAGGTGTAGATGCAAACTTGCCAAAGTTACCGCCAGCATCGGAACCGGAATCTCAATGGCAGCAAATTAGCAGACAATTTTCTCAATTTTTGGAGAAACTACCCGACTACTTAGGTAGCTTTTTTCAGGACTATAAACAGCCTCTAATAACTGTTGCGTTAATTCTAGCTGCCATTGTTACAGCAAAGTTAGTGCTAGCACTACTGGATGCGATCAATGATATTCCATTACTATCACCACTCTTTGAATTAGTGGGAATTGGTTATGCCAGTTGGTTTATTTTCCGCTATCTACTAAAAGCTTCAACTAGGCAAGAATTAGCTGATGAAATTCAATCCCTCAAAAATCAATTTGTGGGCGAATAAATTTTCCAACCATTCAACTACCACACTACATTATGGTAGAAGTCTATCTACCTTTAAGACAAGGGGCTTAAACTCCTTGTCTTAAATAGTAGATGTAAATTATTAGTATTTAACCTGAATTAATATTAATCTTTTGATACACCGCAAGATAGAGGATGGAATCCTCTTTTGAAATTTAAATCACTTCTAAAGATAGTAGTTCGGAGATTAAAAAAAGCTTAATCTAGTTTTTGAAGTTATTTAATAGATTCTTTTACGAGGACATAAATTATGGCTAATGAAGCAGTTAAGAGAGATATAGATTCATCTGATCGCGCTGAAGCAGATAGTTATGATCGCGGCATTATTCCAGCCGAAACTGCTGCTCGGATCGAAAGAGAAGGCGGCAACTACAAAACACTCCCTACAGAAGAAAGGGAAGCAGATGCACCTACAGATGACCAAACCGATCCAGAAAGTATACGCACTACTGACGGATACACCGTAGACAAAGAAGGTTTGTTGAACAACTATGCAGTTGAACCGGAAATGTACTACGAAGAACCAGGTGATGCACGCAAACAAGCAGCAGAAGATACTGCACAACGTGTTGAAGAACTTGGAGAAGTTAATCAGGATGAAGAAGGCAAGTTGACCGAAAAGGGTGACAAACGCGGTAGAGGCCCAGGAATAATTTAATTAACAACTATCCTTTTGGTGGGTGCAATTACACGTAAAAAGGCTAAATAGACAGTTTGTAGAGACGCAATTATAGTAATTGCGTCTCTATTTATATAGCAATACGCTAGGGTTAACGCCAAAGTCCTTTAACTGCGTTGGGCTTTGTGCAACCTATCTAGCTCAGTGCAATTGCGTAACTAATTTTACAGGCGACGAAGCCAACTTGTTAAAAGTAGACTCATCTTTATATCCACACAAATTTTGCTGGATATAAAGTAAGTACCTGATTGAAATAATCTAAAAATATGGGGCTTTTAATATTTTCTGTTGCTTTAGTTGCCATTGTTGCTCTAATTATCATTAATGCCTACAACGATTTAGTCAAGTATCGCAACCGTTACAAAAATGCTTACTCTCAAATCGATGTTCAATTACAGCGTCGCTATGACTTAATTCCTAACTTGGTGGAAACTGCCAAAGGATACATGAAACATGAGCGAGAAACCTTAGAAGCAGTTATTGCAGCTCGGAATTCTGCAATTAATGCTAGCAGTCGTGCCGCACAAAATCCCGGCGATCCGCAAGCGATGCAACAGTTGGGCAATGCTGAAGGAGCGCTGACGGGTGCGTTAAGTCGGTTGATGGTACTTTCAGAATCTTATCCAGAATTGAAAGCTGATCGCGCCATGACTCAGGTGATGGAAGAATTATCTTCCACTGAAAACCGGATTGCTTTTGCACGTCAGGCTTTTAATGATGCGGTGACACTTTACAACACCAAGAGCGAATCTTTCCCCAGCAATCTTGTGGCAAATACTTTTAACTTTACTGTTGCAGAATTGCTCGCCGAAGCGACTCCAGAAATGAGAAATGCTCCACGCGTGTCTTTTTAAATATCTATGAATTTCTTTGAACATCAGGATCGGGCACGCCAAAACACGCAACAATTAATTGGATTATTTTCCCTGTCGATCGCAGTCATGATTATGGCGATTTACATTGCCACTTTATTTCTGCTCCGTATGGCTCCCCGTGTTTGGTGGCATCCAGGGATATTTCTCTACGTGGCTGGGATTACAATAATTGCGATCGCAGTGGGAAGTCTCTATAAAATTGCCTGTCTCCGTCAAGGAGGAAGCGTCATTGCTCAGGAGTTAGGGGGAAGACTCTTACTCCCAGATATGGCAGATGAACAAGGGCAACAACTATTAAATATAGTCGAGGAAATGGCGATCGCTTCTGGTATTTCTGTCCCACAAGTTTATCTCCTGGAAAGAGAAACCGGTATTAATGCCTTTGCTGCCGGATTTACGCCCAATGATGCTGTAATTGGTGTTACCCGTGGGACTTTACAACATCTAAACCGAGATGAGTTACAAGGAGTCATCGGCCACGAATTCAGCCACATTCTTAATGGAGATATGCGGCTAAATTTGCGTTTAGTGGGACTCTTGCACGGGATTTTGTTCATTTATTTAACCGGAGAATTGTTGTGGCGCATTCGTGGTAGCTTCCGTTTAGGAAAAGAAGATAAGGGTTTACCTATCTGGGCTTTTGGTTTGTCACTAATGGCAATTGGCGGTATCGGATTAATCTGCGGACGCTTGATTAAAGCCGCCGTCTCTCGCCAACGCGAATTTCTTGCCGATGCTTCGGCTGTACAGTTCACTCGCAACCCCAACGGACTTAACGGAGTCTTTCAAAAACTCCAACAGATGGATTCACGCTTGATTTCGCCTGGTGCAGAAGCCGCTAGCCACATGTTTTTTGGCAATGCGCTCAACCCCTCTTTCTGGGACAATATGTTTTCTACCCATCCACCTCTAGCAGAACGTATCCGTCGCGTTGGGGGTTTGAACGTCAGCAATTTGCCAGCAATGCCATCTCGCAGTCAAATGCGTTCCCCTTCCCAGGAATCTCTAACAATGGGCTTTGCTGGTGGTTCCAATGCCATGCCAGAACAGGTTGTAAACCAAGTTGGAAGCGTTACACCAGAGCATTTTGCCCATGCTCAAGCACTGTTATCGCAGTTACCAGAATCCCTGCGCTTGGGTGTACGGGAGCAGGAAAGTGCAATGGCGATCGCTTTTGCGCTAGCGTTAGATACAGAAAATATCGAAATCCAAGAACGTCAAATAGCTTGGTTACGCGAGGTGCAGCCTGCTGAGTTGGTAGACAAAACTCTAGAATTGAGTAGCGAAATTAGCCAGTTAGATGCCAAAATTCGCTTACCACTTGTAGATTTGGCAGTACCCGTATTGCGCCAGAATTCTGCCAAAGAATGCCAAAGACTATGCAAATGTGTCCACGGTTTAGCTGTAGCCACCGGAAGTTTATCACTGTGGCATTTTGTGTTGCAGTTACTACTGTGGCATCGCCTCCAACCTAGTATAAATCCTACATCTACAACAACAGTAGAATACACCTCCATAGAACAGATTTGGCCAGATAGTCTGTTAATACTGTCCGTAATTGCCCGCGTTGGACACTCTCAACCCAATGCTTCCACCGAAGACATCGCCTATGCTTTTCGTTCTGGAGTTTTTCGGCTTCCCAAAGCCGCAGAACAAGAAAAACCAGACACGCCACCAAGCTGTAATTTCACTGAACTGAAGAAAAGTATTGAACGCCTCCGCCTTGCCAGCCCTAAACTCAAGCAAGCTATTGTAGATGCCTGCGCTCACACGGTACTATTAGATAACAAAGTTACACAGTCAGAAGCAGATTTGCTCAGAGCGATCGCTATGACGCTAGACTGTCCCATCCCTCCATTTTTAAACCCTCAGCGTGGCATTTCAAAACAGAAACAATCTTCTCCGAAGGGAAGTTAATTAGGACTTACGCAAGAACTCTCTGAAACTCTTATTTCTCCGTGTCCTCTGCGCCCTCTGTGGTTCGTTTTTCATTATTTTGCGTAAGTCCTGTTAATGTAACGAGTGAGACACAATTATTTATAACTAAACAATAAAGTCCGCAAAAACGGACTTTTCTATTATTCTTTTTTATAGCTAGAAATAGCTGTTTAACAGGAAAATAACGTGTTGCATTATCACATTTACAAGCAATTGATTTATTTTCGCTCTCGTTTTTGTCTTGGCGTTCTTCTCTACAAGACGCTGCACATTGGCGGTTGGTTCATTTTCACAACTAAAATAGGTTTGCTATCTGGCCAAAAGAGTATCATATTGTACAAAAACTCTTGGCATTGCCTAGAAGTATTAACTTGCTTAAAAAAGTTTAGACAAAATGCCAGCATTCTAGAAATTTGATTGCTATATTAGATTAAATAACTATTCTGGCAAGGATTAAAAAGCTGTGCGGGATGATTTACAGGGCTTGGAAATTAGTCAGGATGAACTGCAAAAGCTGACTAATTTACCTGTCAATGATCAACTTTTAATCATTACAAATCCTATCAAAAATTTTGCAAAATTATACATCCAAAAGATTAAAAGTTCGGAAGGAGCAACTGTAGTTTTTATTGGGTTTGCTACATTTGTTTTTGGCTATCTTTTATTTGATATAATTCTCAAAATATTTGTATCATGGATAGCAATTCCCTCCTGGATAGTATTAATTATATTAGGTCTTTGGGTTGGCGGTCTGACGCAAACCATCTTATATTTAATCTGGAAAAAGAGAAGTAAAATTGTCAAACTCAACATGACAAACTCTCTCCAAATCCTGTTAAACGATGTTGAAAGATATAATACTGTAATTAGAGCAATACATATCAATGACCAAATAGAAGAAGCTGGTAATCCAGAAGTGCTGATAAAAGAAAGAGAGAGTGTTCTCGCAGCACTTAATCTGACTAAAGCTGATTTAGTTCGCGCTTTGAGGACAGAAAGGATTTTGAGAGAAAATAAGAGCTTTATCCTTAGTAATACAGAACTATTCGTCAACAATTTAGCAACTTTAACAGCCATGCAAGTAAATGAACAGGCTACTGAGCATGGAAGGTTGCTCAATGAAGCATTACAGATTGCATTAGATGTGCAACACGAAATGAAACGATTACAGACTCAGGGTTAAAATAATTTGTAATGACTCTCTACAATATGCTTAACGTAATCATGTTCATTTGCGAACAGCGTATGCAGACAAGACTCAGTAACGTAATTCGTAATCGAAAAATAGGTCAGACTAAAAAACCTCTTCTGATAGCCCAGTTATGGCTAGAGATTTAGACTTCAACTGTAACGTAATTACCAATTGTTCGTAGCTTTTTTCATAATACTTCCCACGGTAGCGATCCCCGGTCTAACATAAAGAATATCAAGAAAGTGATCGCTTATCGGCATGGACTGGAAAGAAGTCAGAGGTAACTGGGTAATCATTCCCCGAAATCCCATAGGTATCATCCATTTTTTAGGAGGTGCATTTGTCGCCACTGCACCACACATCACTTATCGCTGGTTACTCGAACAACTGGCAAGTAAAGGCTATGTTGTAATTGCTACGCCTTTTGTCAATACATTGGATCATACAGCGATCGCAAAATCCGTGCTGTTAAACTTTGACCGCACCCTGGAACGATTACATGATTCTGGAGCATTACGCAAGCTTTACTTCCCCATCTATGGTCTTGGACACAGTATGGGCTGTAAACTTCACTTGCTAATTGGTAGCCTCTTTAAAGTAGAACGTGCAGGCAATATTTTAATATCCTTCAACAACTACGCCGCCAAAGAAGCTATTCCCCTAGTAGAACAGTTCAATTCTACTTTGAAAATCGAGTTTACTCCCTCACCGTTGGAAACTAACAAGCTTGTCCAAGAGCGTTACACTATCCGACGTAATTTATTAATAAAGTTTAGTAATGACACCATTGACCAATCAGCAGCTTTAACCAAAATATTACAAGAACGCTTTGATGATATGGTGACAGCACAAACGTTACCAGGAAATCATACAACGCCTTTAGGTCAAGATATTAAATGGCAAACTGGAACGTCTTTTACCCCCTTTGATGCATTAGGGCAATGGTTCAAGCAAGAAGCATACCGCGACTTGAACCAGTTAAGAAGTTCTATCCTGTTGTGGATGAATCCTCTTGCACCTCCATAACGTTTTATGACTGTCAAAAAGCCATAAATTCGACTGGGAAATATAGAAAAATTCCAGCTACATTAACTAATGTAATAATATTGGCATTAGTTAATAGTAGGAGGTTTCAGCTTTTTATTCTTCACGAGAGGCTATGCGAACAAAGTAGGTCTAAAACCCTTACAGCAAACTTTGAATTATTTACGCTGTCCTACTTATTAATACAGAAATACAGCAGGTTGCAACTAAGTACATAATTTAGGAATAAAAATTTAGATATAAAGAGTTTCTGCCTCCCACATTAAAACCCGTAGCTTTGTACTTCATGAAAAAGAAAACTGTTTTATTAGTAACTAATTAATTAAAATTATTTTTTAATTTCTATCTTTTCACCAAATTATTAATGAGTTTTTCTGAGAAATTGCTATGTTCCAAATACTAATAATTGATGATGATTATTCCATAAAAATACTTTTGAAAAGGATGTTGGAAAAACAGGGTTATGAAGTAGTTACTGCCAGTAGTGGCGAGGAAGGAATAGAAAAAGCGCTAGCTTGCCATCCAGCACTAATTATTTGTGATTGGATTATGCCGGGGTTAACTGGTCTGGAAGTCTGCCAGCGTATTAAGGCAGATCCCAGATTTTTTACCACATTCTTTATTTTATTAACATCCTTAGACTCAGTTGCCGATTGCGTCAAAGGTCTAGATGCTGGTGCTGATGATTTTATTTCCAAACCTATCGAGCATAATGAATTACAAGCGCGGGTAAGAGCGGGGTTACGCCTGCATCAGTTGAGTAGGGATTTGCAGGCTCAAAAGTTGCTTTTAGAATCAGAAATGTCAGAAGCAGCAGAATATGTGCGATCGCTGCTGCCTTTTCCTATGACTGAACCTTTCAATATAAATTTTCGATTTATTCCCTCGCGGCAACTCGGTGGTGACTGTTTCGATTACTATTGGCTTGATGACGATTATCTAGCAATTTATTTACTCGATACTGCGGGACATGGACTCAAAGCTACTCTTCCCTCAGTTTCAGTGCTGAATCTGCTGCGTTCTCGTGCGCTCAAAAGTCTGAATTACTATCAACCTAGTGATGTGTTGAAGGCTTTGAATGATACCTTCCAGATGAATTATCAAAATGACAAATACTTTACGATTTGGTACGGAGTTTACAATCGAATTACCCGCCAATTAGTTTATTCTAGTGCAGGTCATCCGCCAGCAGTTTTAATAACTGGTTTATCACCGAGAAAGTCTGATGTTCAACTCTTGAAGACCCCCGGTATGCCAGTTGGGATGTTTCCAGAAGCAAAATATGTTGACGGGGTTTACAATATTGAAAAATTCAGTAGCCTTTACATTTTTAGTGATGGCGCTTATGAAATCACTAAATCAGATGGCACTCTTTGGAGTTTGGATGCTTTTATTCAGCTACTAGTTAGCTTACAAAATCCTGTTGATTGCCAACTCGATCATGTACTGAGTTATTTAATCGCTCTGAACTCCAAAGATGCTTTTGATGATGATTTATCTATTTTGCAAATGAAGTTTGATTAATTATGTATTGGATACTAAAACCTGATTAAATGCGTCTTGGCTAGGGAATATTTCAAATACTTTATCCATATTAGTAAGTTCAAATAATATCCTTACTTGCTCATTAATTGAGCAGAGAACAAGCTTAGTATCTGCTGCCCGCAAGGTTTTAAAAGCTAACACTAAAGCTCCTAAACCTGAGCTATCCATAAATATTACATCTTTAAAATCCACTAACACAATTTTCGCACCAGTTTCTAAAATATCAGTGATATTTTGTCGAAATTCTTGTGAAGTTGTGGCATTCAAATTACCACTGAGCTGAATAACTTTTACTTGTTCTCTCATAATTATGTCACGCTTATTTGTGTAAATGATGCTCTGATGCCGCTATTTTCGCTATTATATACCCATCATAGAGCATTTAAAAATGCTTTCAAAATTAAATCTAACATTAAAAATTGAGTAATAAATGATAATTAATCTGTATAGATGAAGATTCATTATAACTATTTAAATATAATGTTTTTGTAATTATAAAAAAAATACTAGCTTAATTAAGTATATTTTTTCTACTCCGAACAGACTAACTATAAATAACAAAATTGGTAAGTTGGCATGATAAAACCCATGTATGTTTAATTGTGTAAAAACATTGGAATAACCAATTTTCAAGCTTTTGCTGATTTTATGTTTTATCACAGATATTGATTTTTAACGCCAACTTACTTTCATCTCATTGATGTAGCTATCTACTGATCTACAAGCTGAAGTTATGACTTTTCAGATTATTTCCTAAATATTTTTTTATTTATGTCCGATTACTTACATTATGGAAATAATTTATCTCTGGAATGCCGCTCTAGAGCTAAAAATTTCGGTTTCAACAGCGCCAAGTAAGCTTAAACCTACACCAACGCTTTAACAGAACTTCTCAGAGGCGATCGCATCTGCAATTTTAGTATTCCCAATATTTGTCATTTTTCAACAGACAGCATAAAAAGTAAAGAGTTATGAACTTATAACTCCTAACCCCTAACTCCCTCAAACAGGACTGACTTTAGCTCTGTAAAGCAGCTTCTCACCTTGAAGATATCCAGTGTAGCGCACCTTGACTATTTCTCCAGGTAATGAAGTTCCCTCGATCAGTTGGTGTAGTTGGGGATTATAAGGTAATTCTGCTCCCACTGGTGCGATCGCTTCGACTCCCCACGCCTGTAAAAGCTTTTCCAGAGGTTTCTGCACTAATGGTACTATTTTCACTGCTGCTAGCTGTGGATTCTCTTGGGCTTTCTGCGCTGCTGTTGGCCATTGCAATAATAAAGACTCCAGCAGTTGTAAAGTTGACTGCTGGAGTTCTTGTAGTAATATCTCTCGCTGCTGTTCTAGTTGAAACTGCGATCGCTGATACTCTTTTCTTAAGTCTGTAATCTCTTGTAACAATTCCTGACTGGGCGCTGCTTTCTCTTGTAATAACTCTACAGTTGAAAAAGTTGCGATTAATTCATTCAATGGCATCTGTAGCACTCGTGACAGCTTCAGCAGCACATCTACCCGCATCTGCTCTAGCTTTCCTTGGCGTAACCGCAAAAGTTGCCGTTCTGAAACACCAGCAGCTCGACTCAGCGCTTTAAAACTAGAAATACCCACCTGTTGCATTAAATCTTGCAACTTTTGGGAATGGGGCATTGGACATTGGGCATTGGGCATCCCTTCGGCTCCGCTCAGGGCAAAGTGGGCATTGGGCATTGCGGACTGGGGATTGGGCATGGGTATTGGTGATTAAGTTTTTTCTCAATTCCCAATGCCCTATTCCCTATTCCCTAATTCCTATTCCCTAATTCCTATTCTTCCAGTAAACTTCTCAACATCCAAGCGGTTTTTTCGTGTACTTGCATCCGTTGAGTTAATAAATCGGCAGTAGGCTCGTCGTTAACTTCCTCTATCACGGGGAAAATAGACCGTGCAGTTCTGACTACGGCTTCTTGTCCTTCCACTAATAAGCGGATCATCTCAACAGCTTTCGGAACCCCAGGAGTTTCTGGAATTGAACTCAGTTTGGCATATTCGCTGTAGGTTCCCGGTGCGGGATAGCCAAGCGCTCTAATTCTCTCGGCTATTAAATCAACCGCTAAAGCTAATTCTGTATACTGGGTTTCAAACATCAAATGTAAGGTTTGGAACATCGGCCCCGTTACATTCCAGTGGAAGTTATGAGTTTTCAGATAAAGTGTATAAGTGTCAGCCAACAGACGAGATAAACCCTCGGCAATTTTAGCCCTACTCGCCTCGTCAATGCCGATATTTACATTTTTGACTGTTACTTTTGATGACATAATTTTCTCCTAATTAGGTTATATGTAATTGGGGATTGGGAATTGGGGATTGGGCATTAGTCAGGAGCCAGCATATTATTATTCTCCCCTCTCTCCCTGCCTCCCCTGCTCCCCCTGCCTCCCCTGCCTCCCTATCTCATTCTCTATGCCAAGTGCATCTTTAAAACGCTACGGGGTGCTTTACGAACTCTGGCTAAAACGGTTTCTTTGCCTAAACGCTGGCAAGCTTCATACCGATGGCAACCAGAAAAGCCATAATATTGTCCATCTACTTCTAGGACATCAATAGGTTCTTGCTGCCCAATCTCCGCAATCGATTCCATTAAGGCTTGCACTTTATTTGGATCGTTTGCACGAGGCAATGGCCGTTTTATCTGATTTAATGGAATTTCTTGGACTCTAACCATAAGGAGTTTATCCAACTAGTTCTGTTTTGTGTCTCTAAATAAATCATAGTCGTTATGACTTCGTTTTGCAATCTATATTTAGGGCAAAACTGGTAATGGTATCATTGGAGCGCTCATGCGACAAAAAGACCGCACTGCAAAGCAATTGGAAAATAAGCTCCAACGCCGCATTAGGGGGCAAAAGAAGCTCGATATGCTGCGCGTAGCTTTCTTCCCCATAGGGTTACGCTATCAGGTAGCCATGAAATTTTTGTTTTGGCGTTTTTCCCACACTGTGCTGACAACATTTTGTCTATTGGGACTGACTGCTGCATCAGGCCCTGAGAGTAACATCCAGGATATAGGACTGAAAATTGGGATTGTGCAGCGATTTGGTTCACAACCCACAGCTAAACTGCAACTGGAACCCACAAAAGGCGATCGCTTAAAGCTAAAATTTCAAGCGGGTAACAAGCAGCAAATCCTGGTGACAAAGAATCCTGTAAAACTGGAAACAGTTATGCAAGCTTTACCCCAGCCAGCAGTTGAAGAAATGGTAGTTTTAGGCACATACCGTACTTTTGAAACTGCGGAAGATAGTGCTAACAAATGGCGTTCTCAGGGAATAGAAGTGGAAATCGCCCAGCCAGAACGCTGGCAAGTTTGGGCTAAACGAGATGTTTATAGCACTCCTTTATTGCGACGCTTACTATTGCAGAACATCCAAGCTTCTAATAAAGATAAAGTATATCTTGATACTAAAGTTTTACAACAAGTGCCGCAAGTTAGTTGGGTGGTGGATGGTAAACGCTATAGCCCAAATGATTTGGAAATCAGCACTGATAAAAACTTGATTCGGGTGAATAAAAGCGAAAAACCAGAAAATGCTCGTCTTTATTCTGGACAGATGAATTTGCAGCCAAATGCTTACGGCACATACACTTTAGTTAACCAAGTCCCTTTAGAAACTTATTTACGTGGGGTTGTGCCTTACGAAATAGGAACGGATGCACCAAAAGCGGCGTTAGAAGCCCAAGCAATTCTCGCCCGGACTTATGCTTTAAGAAATTTACGCAGGTTTGCCGCAGATAACTATCAGTTGTGTGCCGATACTCACTGCCAAGTTTATTATGGGCTAAATGGAGCGGCTGCTAAAACAGACCAAGCGATCGCCTCCACCAGGGGTAAGGTAGTAACTTATAAAAACGAACTAGTAGATGCCCTGTATTCTTCTACCACAGGTGGTGTCACTGCTTCCTTCAGCGATGTCTGGAATGGCGATGATCGTCCCTATTTGCGCCCTGTACTAGATGCTGCGACTAATTTTTGGAACTTGTCTAAGCAGAGTTTGGCAGATGAAAAGAACTTCCATAAATTTATTAATATCCAACAGGGATTTAATGAGAGCAAATGGGATGCTTTTCGTTGGCGCAGGGAAACCCGTTTAGAGGATATTATCAAGGACTTGCAAAAATTTTTGCAGGTAAAAAACAGTCCTCATGCCAAATTTAAGACAATTCAGGCTATGGCAGTGGTGAAGCGAAGTGAGAGTGGACGCATCCTGGAACTCGCAGTTAAAACTGATAAAAGCACCTTTATTCTTCACAAAGACGAAGTTCGCAGTGCCTTTGCTGCTCCTACAAGTACGTTTTTTTACCTAGAACCTCTGAATAAAGGCAAACCAGAACTGTGGGGATACGCTTTTATTGGTGGTGGATTAGGACATGGAGTTGGCTTGAGTCAAACTGGCGCTCAAAATCTAGCAAAACTAGGTTGGTCAAGTCCTAAAATTCTCCAATTTTATTATCCTGGTACTCAGATTCAAGTTCTCAACAAAGAGATTAAATTCTAAGCTAATCGCTTTTTACAGCAGTTTGCTTTTTGAGTGAGATACAAAATACAGGACTCAAAATTAGATAGAAAAAGTTTCTACCTCCTACCTCCTGCCTCTATCTTGAGGTAGGAATAAGGAATCAACAAAAGCTAAAATTGCTGAGGTGGAACTCAATACTAAACAAAATTAAGCAGGAACACTAAATTTACTGTGTTCCTGCTCAACATGAAATCAGTCTTTTTTTCAAAGTGGCTTTAAGAGGCACACACAAATTGATGCTTAGTCTTGCAACATTGAGACCTTGGACGATCACTCAGTCCAAATGTTCGAGCAACTATAATCACCAATAGAAATAGGTTTTTGGCTATTTAGTTTTGCTCTTAATAGAGTTCTTCTTCTTTGTGAGTTTCGATTGTGACATTAGAAGTTGGGTAAGCAACACAGGTCAGTACATATCCAGCTTCTATTTGATCATCATCTAAGAATGATTGATCGCCTTGATCGACAGTACCTGATACGAGTTTACCTGCACAGGTAGAGCAAGCACCAGCACGGCAAGAGTAGGGCAGGTCAATACCAGCTTCTTCAGCTGCGTCTAGAATATAGGTATCGTCCTCAACATCAAGAGTTGTGTTCAGCCCTTCAGCCTCGTTAATTAGTGTCACTTTATAGGTTGGCATTGAGTAATCCTCTCTTTTGTGAACGGCAGTATAAGTTATCTTAAGCCAAAGGTCGCGGCTGTTCTTGAGAATTAGCCGCTAGTTTATATTTGCTTCAATTCTGATACTACGAGAAAAATTAAACTATGTAACTCGAAATTGAACCCGATTAGTAATGAAATTTAGTTGCTTAATCCCGATAAGTTTTATTTATGTATTTACTGCCCTAGTTGAGCTGTGATAATAAAAAACTATGCTCTAGCTAAGAAAGCATGATTAAATTTGATGTTATTTAAATTTGCAGCAAGGTTTTATCATCCATAAGCTCGGACTTTTGTCAAGACAATCAAGAAACTTGAGAGGTTGTTTGAAATCAAGAAACTTCCTGCAACAACTCGGAAAATTTCAAGACTAACAAAAACCGATTTTTAAGCAGGTTACATAATGAGTTTGTGCCAAGTTTTTATATAAAATGATTATGTCTAATTCAGGAGCAGCTTTGGAAAAAGCAAGAGTGCGTGTCGGTTTGGTAGGTACTGGGTATGCGGCAAAGTTCCGGGCTGAAGCATTGCTCCATGATGAGCGATCGCAGTTGATAGCGGTTGTTGGTCATACCGCAGAAAAAACAGAAGCCTTTGTCAGAGAGTACCAGATTAAAGCATTGAGTTCTTGGCAAGAGCTAGTAGAGCGTGAAGATGTAGACCTAGTAGTGATTTGCACTGTTAATCGAGATCATGGTGCGATCGCTCGTGCAGCACTTACCAATGGCAAACATGTAATTATAGAGTATCCCCTTTCGTTGGATGTAGTCGAAGCAGACGAACTGATTGCCCTAGCCAAAGCACAAAAAAAACTCTTGCACGTAGAACACCTAGAACTTTTGGGTGGTTTGCATCAAGCCTTGAAGCAAAACTTAGCCAAAGTTGGTGAAGTGTTTTATGCTCGCTACAGCACCATCAATCCCCAAAATCCTGCACCCCGTAAATGGACTTATAACCACGAGTTGTTCGGTTTTCCCTTAATTGGGGCCCTGTCTCGCCTACATCGCCTCATCGATTTATTTGGTACAGTATTTACTGTTAACTGTCATCAGCGATATTGGGAAATAGAACCGGAATATTACCAAACCTGTTTCTGCACTAGTGAACTGTGCTTTAACAGTGGACTTTTAGCCCAAGTAGTCTATGGCAAAGGCGAAAGTATTTGGCAATCAGAACGCAAGTTTGAAGTTCACGGAGAAAAAGGTGGTTTAGTCTTTGATGGCGACACCGGAATTTTCATCCAGCCAGGGGAAACAACATCTATAGAGGTTGGCCCTCGTCGGGGTTTGTTTGCTAAAGACACAGCTATGGTGTTAGACCATCTTTTTGATGGTACTCCTTTGTACGTTACCCCAGAGCAGAGTTTGTATACCTTAAAGGTTGCTGATGCTGCTCAAAGAGCTGCACAGACAGGGTTCACTATGTTTATGTAAATTTGTCTAGATGAAAGTTAATGAAAACTGAACTAATTGTCATTTTATCCCAACGAGAAATAGAGAAAATGCGTCAAGCTGGGCGTTTAGCAGCCAAACTTCTCCAGCATCTCGAACCGTTTGTGAAGCCAGGAGTTAGCACTCTAGAACTAAATGATGAAGCCGAACGTTGGACGCAAGCGCATGGAGCAAAAAGCGCACCTCTTGGCTATAAGGGTTATCCAAAATCGATTTGTACCAGTGTCAATGAGGTAATTTGTCATGGCATTCCTAACGCCAAGCAGATTCTCAAAGACGGTGACATTATTAATATTGATGTAACGCCCATTGTTGAAGGGTATCACGGCGATACATCCAAGACATTTTTTGTTGGTACTCCCTCCCCAAAAACGAGAAAGCTGGTAGAGGTGACAGAGGAGTGTTTGCGTCTGGGTATTGCTGAAGTGAAACCGGGGGGACGGATTGGCGATATTGGTGCAGCTATTCAAGAGTATGCTGAAGGGCAAGGCTTTTCTGTAGTGCGAGATTTTGTTGGACACGGCATCAGTAACATTTTCCACACTGCGCCAGATGTTCCTCATTATGGTACTCGCGGTAAAGGCAAGCGCCTCAGACCGGGGATGGTTTTTACTATTGAGCCAATGATTAATGAAGGTACTTACGAAGTCGAAGTTCTCAGTGACAAGTGGACTGCGGTAACGCGCGATCGCAAATTATCTGCTCAATGTGAGCACACCTTAGCTGTAACTGAAGATGGTGTTGAAATTCTTACCCTACCTGAAGGCGAGAATTACTGGGCTGTATGACAACATTATGATGAAAAATTCCTTTCATTTGGAAGAAACCAAAGCCACTAGTTTAACTAAAAGACTTATATTTCGTTCGCTCAAAGATGTCGTAAAATCTCTTGTTTTTTCTCATAGCTCTTTGTTATGGAGGTAAGATTATGACCCAAGCGTTGCCAAAATTACTTACCTTCAATGAATTTATTGAGTGGTATCCCAATGATGGTAAACGCTATGAATTGCACAGAGGAGTAATTATTGAAATGCCACCCCCAAGCGGAGCGCATGAAAAATTTGTTGCGTTTTTATCGCGGAAATTAACCGTGGAGTTTGATCGTCTTAATTTACCCTACGGAATTCCCAAAACTGCATTTATCCAAACTCCTTCTGCCGAATCCGCTTATTCGCCTGATGTGTTGCTGCTAAATCTTGATAATCTTGACAATGAACCGCTTTTTCAAAAACAGTCAACAGTAAGCCAAGCAGCATCAGTTCCAATAGTTATAGAAGTTGTTTCAAGCAACTGGCGAGATGATTATTACAATAAGCTTGGGGATTATGAAGAAATGGGAATTCCCGAATATTGGATTGCTGATTATGCTGCATTGGGTGCAAGAAAGTTCATCGGTAATCCCAAACAACCTACTATTTTTGTATGCGAATTAGTTGATGGTGAATATCAAATGACACCTTTTCAAGGTAACACAGCGATTTTATCACCTACTTTTCCCCAATTAAATTTAACTGCACAACAGATTTTTAATGCGGCTAACTAATTTTTTATAAAACAGAATTCAGCATGAATCCTGACCGAAAAAGCGGATAGCGCAGCGTAAAGCCTGTGGCATGGCTGCGCTTAGAGCGAGTCCGCGAACGTCTGAATATTGCTTTAAAATCAAGCCGAATCATCGGCTTATAGTTAGAGTATTCTGAATTCTGAATTCTGACTCCTTTTTATAATTATCTTCCCAACTTATTAGGAATACCTTCACAACCACCTGGAATAGTAGCTCTAGTTTTTTCGCCACCCCAAGTACAACAGTAGCAACGTGCAGACTCAGACATCCGTTGCACATTACTGAAATCGGCATTTTCCACTACAGCGCCAGTTTGTTCGCCGGTTTCATAATCTGGCGGTTCAGTCCGACTGCGGGGTGATGCTTTATCTACTACACCGTAAAATAGGCGAATGCCGTTGATGTCGGCACCAGTGAGATTAGCATTATATAAAATTGTGCGGGAGAGGTTGGCTTTTACTAAGTCACAACTGGTCAGGTTAGCACGGACAAGATTAGCTTCGCTGAGGTCAGTCCAACGTAAATCAGTACCGGAAAGGTCTGCTGCGGCTAGCATTACACCTAAATCGATGACACGCAAACCTTCGAGGCGGTCTTCTGCATATCCGCCAGTCCCATCGAGAATGGCTCGACCTAATAGGCGATCGCGTTTTAAGGGTGACAGCAACTTGGAACGTGAGAGAAAGCGGAGAATTTTTGCTTTACCACTACCATCAACGCTACTTAAAATTGCCGCAGTGCGCCCTTCAGCGATCGCTCTTTCTTGAGGCCAATCTTCTAATAACCCTTCTTCATCTAACACCAAGTCTGAAATGCCTTGGAAATAAGAATCAATTGTCTGTTGCTGGGTGATAATATTTTGCTGAACTGTGAGCAGGTTTTGCTGAATTGTCAAGTCTTTGGAAATAACATATTGCCGCCACGCTACATAAACGGCAATAATGGCGATCAGAATTTGCCCCAAAGCACCAAACCAATCTGCTAGGGTTCCAGCAATGTCCCAGTTAATTTTGCGTCCTAAAGCAAGTAAGCGATCGCCCACACCTGTGAACCTGATCAAGCCGATGATGGCTACTAGTAATCCCAAAAAGGCCACAAACAGGGTGCGTTCTTGGGGTGAAAACCACTCATCTAAAACTTCTTGGAACCAAGGCAATAATATGGCTAAGGATAACAGCAAAGTTATCAGCGTTCCGATAATGCCAACGATCCAGTTATTGAGGATAATTCCGATGAATGTGATGGCGATCGCTATTAGAGTAATTAGCAATGCTCTTGGCTTAACTGTGAATTGGCTGGTAATGGGTTGCTTGAAGTCAGAACGAGCTTGTTTTAAAGCATTTGTATGTTGTGGAGATTGTAAAGACCCAATCACCGCGAGTACTTCTGAGGTTAGGTTTCTCTCAGTTGAACTACTGTCAAAGTCATCCGGTTGCAAGTCGTTTTCGGGGACTGGTTCTGGGGTTGGTAGATTAGAGGAATCGGATTCAATCGTCATGTTTTCTATTTTGCCCCTTCAATCCTGGTTATGCAGCGTTCCTACCGGAGTAAATCGTTAAAAAATAGGCTGAAGATTATCCTGCTTGTGCTTGTGGCAACTACCACTATTGCCCTAACAGTCATCGCCAGACCTGTTGCTCACCTAACTTTAACAGCCTGGAGCGATCGCGATGATCGTCAACCCCTGCCTCCTGGCACGGTTGATGATGCCAGTCACCTGAATCAGACACAGGTGACAATTAAGCAGGTTAAAAGTCAGCCTGGAGTTGCTGAGGTGCTACTACAGTCTGTACTTAGAGATGCTTTACGTCAAGGTAAGAAGGTAGCGATCGCTGGTTCACGCCATACGATGGGTGGTCACACTCTGTATGCTAAAGGCATCTCCTTGGCGATGCTTAACTTCAACCGGATGCAATTCAATCCGGCGACTAAAATTCTGACGGTACAATCAGGAGCTAAATGGTCTGAGATTATTCCCTACCTAAATGAACGTGGCTATTCTGTCGCCGTCATGCAGTCCAACAACGATTTTTCTGTTGGCGGTACGATGAGTGCTAATGCTCATGGTTGGCAACATAATAGTCCCCCCTTTGCTAGCACGGTCGAAAGTTTCCGGTTAATGCTGGCAAGTGGCAAGGTTGTACAGTGTTCCAGACAGGAAAACCCAGAGTTATTTTCTTTAGTATTAGGCGGTTACGGGTTATTCGGGATTATTCTTGACGTGGATTTGAGAGTAGTACCCAATGAGACGTATATAGCTGAACGGTTCGTGATTAAAAGCGAGAATTATATTGATACCTATCGGCAACGGGTAGATGGTGCAGCCAATATTGGTATGGCATACGGTAGACTTTCTGTTGCCCCGGAGAGCTTTTTACAAGAAGCTATTCTCACCACTTACCGCCGAATTTTCCAAGGAAGTCAGGCTATTGTCTCTTTAGAAAAACAGCCAGATTCTGGATTACCTAGGACAGTTTTTCGTGGCAGCGTTGGCAGTGACTATGGCAAAAACTTGCGCTGGCAATTAGAAAAAATTATTGGGGGAGAAGCCGGAAGCCGGGTTTTGAGAAACCAGATTCTCAACCGTCCCTCCACCTTATTTGAAAATCGTCATCAGGCAGAGACTGACATCCTGCATGAGTACTTTATTCCCCCTCAATCTCTGGAAGCTTTTTTAGAGAAGTGTCGCGTGATTATTCCTCAGTCCAAAGGGGATTTGCTCAATGTCACGGTGCGAAATGTTCACCAAGATAACGACAGTTTTCTCAGATATGCCGATGGGGAAGTTTTTGGATTGGTGATGCTGTTTCATCAGCAACGCAGCCAAGAGGGGGAGGCAAAGATGGAGGTAATGACCCAGAAACTGATTGAGGCAGCCCTCGCGGTTGGCGGTAGGTATTATCTACCCTATCGTCTCCATGCCACACCTGAACAATTTCGTCGAGCTTATCCACAATCTGCTAAATTTTTCGCCCTCAAGCGCAAGTATGACCCCTATGGGATTTTTCAGAATTATTTTTACCTGAAATACGGCAAATAAATGAAGTGTATTTGATGATTTTAAGCTCTTTACTCTGCCTCCTCTGCGCCTCTGTAGTTAAAAAACTTTTAAACCGCAGAGGCACAGAGATCGCTGAGAAAAAATATTCATGAATTGCCCCTACGACATGGATAAAAATATATATTGTGGGGTGGGCATCTTGCCCGCCCTGATTAATCAGCGTCCAAGATATCCACCCCACAAAATTGAGTAATTTATTTGTTGGAATTCCCAGTCCTTTGCCCTCAATTAAGGTGCAAGGGCATTACCCCGAATTAGACTACCAATAGTTTTGGCAGTAATCTTCAATTGGGTGATGGGATTAGCTGGGACAACCGTTTTATACAGATAGCTATCGAATGTTAGCCGTTGTACATCGAGGTCATCACACATTTCCACAAACGCTTCGCGGGTAGCGTCGGAACGATAGAACACACTTTGCAGAATGTCCAACACCTTGTAGGTGAGTCCGTATCTCTTATCCCAACGCTTCAGGTAAACCTTGAGATCGCCTTCTGTAGGAATACGGCTACCACCGTTAGAGGTTTCTACAATGGTTTCAGCACACATCCGCCCAGA
Source organism: Nostoc sp. C110 (assembly GCF_043099725.1). Classification (GTDB taxonomy): domain Bacteria; phylum Cyanobacteriota; class Cyanobacteriia; order Cyanobacteriales; family Nostocaceae; genus Nostoc; species Nostoc muscorum_A. The sequence goes on from NZ_CP171148.1 coordinate 6,802,812, forward strand.
TTTAGCGGCAAAATAAATACCTTCACCAGAAGACTTGGTAACATAACCAGCAGCATCTCCCACCAAAGCGATGCGACCAACGACACGACGGGGACGGGGATGTTCTGGAATTGGGTGCGCTTCGACTTTGATGATTTTACCGCCTGCCAACTTCTCGGAAGCACGGGCGCGAATACCAGCTTGTAACTGTTTGATGCTGGCTTTATTGATGTGCATTGTGCCAGTACCGACAGCTACGTGGTCATATTTGGGGAAAACCCAAGCGTAGAAATCGGTCGAAACGTCATCACCGACATACATTTCGGCGAGGTCGTTATAGTAGGCCATTTTGTCTTCGGGTAAGCGAATTCGCTCTTGGAAAGCGATCGCATAATTGTAATCCCCAGCGTCCATTTCTTTGGCAACGCGAGAATTAGCCCCATCTGCCCCAATGATTAAATCCACCTTCAGGGTTTTGGCAATTCCCTGTGAAATACCTTCTGTATGGTCAACGTAATGGATGGTATAGGGATCAGTATTGTTTCCTGGTATATCAAGTTTATGAACAGTGGCATTAATTAAATTTGCGCCTAATTTTGCCGCGCGATCTCGCAAAAAGCCATCCAGCACTTCCCGGCGGCACATTCCTATATATTCATCTTCATTTACCAGATTGATATCAACTTCCCGATTAGAAGGTGAAATCATTTTCATCTTCCGTACCCGGCGATCGATAATCTCTGGTGGTAAGTCAAATTCACTCACCATACATAGGGGAATTGCGCCCCCACAAGGCTTTGCATTGTCTAGCTTCCGCTCAAATAGGTAGGTTTCAATCCCAGAGGCTGCCAGTGTTTCAGCGGCAGATGAACCAGCAGGGCCTGACCCAATAACAGCAACCCGTAGTGTCAAAGGTCTTTCTCCCAAATCTTCACATTTACCGAGAGCATACTACCACGGTCTTTCTAGTGATTTGGCGCTTTTCCTCTAGGTTTCTGCTTAAATGCAATATTCCTTAATGTTTCGATACGAATTGAGATTGGGAATAGGGCATTGGGAATTGGGAATTAGGTATTGGGAAGAATGAAGAATATTGCCTAGTCGCCAATCCCAAAATATGCAGATTTCCTTGTTCGATTCTTTTGCTAGACAAGTTAGTACCGCCGCAATTACCGGATATCAAAAGCACATTTCCCCACACAAAGGTTTTGCTTGTGCCCACAGAATACTATATGGCGGCGAATCTTGCTCTGGGTACTTCAAGCGGGTAATTGCTAAGGAAGGGTTAAAAGTAGCATTTGTCAATAGTCGTGAACGATTTCAAGCTTGTAAAGAAGCTAACCATATTTTGCGTAAACGCGCAGTAGCTTTCCGCTATGTGTCTATGTCAATCGAAAATTCCGAAGAATCTACAGAGGAAGAAGCAGAAACACAGCAACGAAAACAAGCATCTGGTAAAGTTGGTCAAACATCCTCATTTATTAACAGCAACAATACTGAATGTTTTGATTGTGCCGATTTGGGCTGCAATTGTGCCGAGATACTTAATATCGCTCCTGATTGTGGTGCCCCTGATTGTAGTTTCCTAGATTGCAGTGGTGCTGATTGTAGCTTTCTCGACTGTGGCAGTTGCGGTAGCTAAATCTTGTTCATCTATAAATAATTATGTATGGTATATGTAAGACACAGTAATCCTACCAAGGATCTGTAGATTTAGTTGCAGAGGTATAGCAGCAGTGGGCATAGTAGTTGAGAATGTCTCCAAACAATTCGGGAGTTTCAAGGCTGTTGATGAGGTTAGCCTGGAAATTAAGAGTGGTTCGCTAGTTGCGTTGCTTGGGCCGTCGGGGTCGGGTAAATCTACGCTACTACGGTTAATTTCAGGTTTAGAAATGCCAGATAGCGGCAAAATCCTACTTACCGGTAAGGATGCTACATACCAAAGCGTGCAGCAGCGCAATATTGGCTTTGTATTTCAGCACTATGCCCTATTTAAGCATTTGACTGTCAGGCAGAATATTGCTTTTGGCTTAGAAATTCGCAAGGTACAGCCAAAGAAGATTAAGGGAAAGGTAGAACAATTACTAGAGTTGGTGCAATTGAGTGGATTAGGCGATCGCTATCCATCACAACTTTCTGGTGGTCAAAGACAACGGGTAGCCTTAGCAAGGGCATTAGCAGTAGAACCTGAAGTGTTACTCCTAGATGAACCCTTTGGCGCACTTGATGCTAAAGTCCGCAAAGATTTACGGGCATGGTTACGCCGCCTCCATGATGAGGTTCATGTTACCACGGTTTTCGTCACCCACGACCAAGAGGAAGCAATGGAAGTTTCCGATGAAGTTGTGGTCATGAATAAAGGGCGCGTGGAACAGGTGGGGACACCATCGGAAATTTATGATAATCCTGCCACCGCATTTGTGATGAGCTTCATCGGCCCGGTAAATGTATTACCCAGCAACTCGAAGATTTTTCAAAGTAGCGGGTTTGATGCGCCACATCCACAAGTATTTTTGCGCCCGCAAGATGTGATTTTAGAAAAGGCTGCTAACGGTGCCACTACACCTGCAACAGTGAGCCGATTGATACATTTAGGTTGGGAAATTCAGGTAGAATTAACTTTCGATGATGGGCAAGTGGTGATGGCCCATTTAACGCGCGATCGGTTTAATGACTTAGAGTTAGAACCGAAACAGCGTATATATGTCAAGCCAAAGGATGCGAAATCCTTCCCTGTGTCTTATTCAATTTAGACTTTTGCCAGTTTCCCAATGGTCAAAACCCCTAGTTAATCGCTGTCTAATTCAGCTATTGGCTAGGGGTTTTAATCTTGCGTAGGCTAGAGAAAGTATAACTTTACAATGCTAAAATTATCTACAAGTGTAATGGAATAAAATAGCAAAACAATTAAATTGATTAGCCCATGAATAAAAAGTCAATTAATTAATAGTATAAGAAATATAGAAAATATTTAGGTGACATAGTTATAGTAACGTAAGTAATATTTCGTCAAAACATTAAGATGAAATCTCTATTTCATTGCAACTAAAATCTGTATTTGGGTATTAAATAACATTAAATAAATCCACTAAAAGCATTGAAATATCTAGCGAAAACCCGGTCACTCAGTTAGGTAAATAAACTGATTTTTAACGTTGATTTAGACTTGAATAAAGCTGCTTGTATTTGTCTTTGTGCCAGTGTATAGACCAACAAGCATAACAACACCGAAACTTCCAAGATGAAAACCCTAATTATTGACAATTATGACTCTTATACTTTTAATCTTTACCAATTAATTGCAGAAGTAAATGCAGAGTATCCCACTGTGATTTACAACGATCAATTTGCATGGGATGAACTACAACATTGGGAATTTGACAACATTGTGATTTCACCAGGGCCAGGCCGTCCTGAGAATCTAAAAGATTTTGGGATCTGTCGTCAAGCTATTCAAAATACCCAAGTGCCACTTTTAGGTGTTTGTCTTGGACATCAAGGACTTGGTAATGAGTATGGAGGAAAAGTTATTTATGCACCTGAAGTTCAGCATGGTCGGATCAGTGAAGTTTATAACAATGGTACTGGTTTGTTTGCGGGAATTCCTTCTCCTTTCTCTGTTGTGCGTTACCATTCTTTGCTGGTTGCAAATGACCTACCAGACTGTTTAGAAAAAGTAGCGTGGACAGAGGATAATCTGGTGATGGGAATGCGCCATCGATCCTTGCCGTTATGGGGTGTGCAATTTCATCCAGAGTCAATCTGTACTCAATATGGACAAATCTTATTCGAGAATTTTAGAGAGATTACCCTAAAATTTGCCCAAGAGCGCGGCAATAGTCCAAGAAAACACTATTGGATAGGAAATAGCGGGACTGCTCCCATACCTGCAAGTTCTTCTTCCCAAAAACAGCAACAGGAATTTCAACTTTGTACGCACAAGCTGAATCTGTATCCCGATACCGAGCAAATGTTTGTGCATTTGTTTGGCAAATCACCAAATACCTTCTGGCTAGATAGCAGTCTGGTTGAATCTGGTCTTTCTCGCTTTTCCTTTATGGGGGATAGCAGTGGCGAAAACAGTCTGCTAATTCGCTATCAGACGCGATCGCAGGAACTCACGATTACACAGTCCGATACCATAAGCTGTAAGACAAAGGGTATTTTCGAATATCTCCAGCATGAAATTGAACGGCGACATTGCTCATCTGATGATTTACCCTTCGATTTCAACTGCGGATTTGTGGGTTACTTTGGCTATGAATTAAAGGCAGAGTGCGGATCTAAATTAAATCATGCCTCTAGCTTACCTGATGCTATGTTTCTGTTGGCCGATCGAATGATTGCAATCGATCACCAGGAACAAACACTCTATCTGCTTTGCCTAATTCAGCAAGGACAATACGACTTAGCAGAAGCCTGGTTTGAATGGATCGGGCACCAGATTGACCATCTTCTTCCCCTATCGCCTATTGTTCCACCAGAAGTTCAAACACCTGTTATTTTCCGATTAAGTCGGTCTGAAAGGACTTATCTTGATAATATTCAGATGTGTTTGCAAGAAATTCACGAAGGAGAAACTTATCAAGTTTGTTTAACAAACAAGATTCACACAGACACAACACCCGATCCCCTGGCATTCTATCGTTCATTACGCCGCATCAATCCTGCTCCATACTCTGCATTTTTGCGCTTTGGCGATGTGGCGATCGCTTGCTCATCTCCAGAGCGATTTCTGCACATTGATTGTCAAGGCTGGGTGGAAACAAAGCCCATTAAGGGAACGCTACCACGAGGAAAAACACCCAACGAAGATTTTATCCTGCGTGAAAAATTGCGGAACAGTGAAAAAGATCGGGCTGAAAATCTGATGATTGTGGATTTGCTTCGCAATGATTTAGGACGGGTTTGTGCAGTCGGTACTGTCCATGTTCCCAAATTGATGGATGTGGAAACCTATGCTACGGTACATCAACTGGTGACGACTATTCGCGGTCATTTACGCGCTGATATGAGCGCCACAGACTGCATTCGCAACGCCTTTCCCGGCGGTTCGATGACAGGCGCTCCCAAACTCAGAACCCTTGAGATTATCGATCGATTAGAGCAAGAAGCACGGGGAGTTTACTCAGGAGCGATCGGCTTTTTGGGATTGAATGGTTCGGCTGATTTGAATATTGTCATTCGTACTGCTGTGCTGACTCCAGAGGAAACCTCAATTGGCGTTGGCGGCGGCATTGTGGCGCTTTCTGATCCTGAAATGGAGTTTCAAGAAACACTTCTGAAAGCAAAGGCATTGATTCATGCCATGATGATCGCCACGCATGGAGCCTTTGATTCTAACCAATATTACATCCAGGGGATAGAAACAGAGGCTTTTGATAGCTATAAAAAAGTGCGAGCAGTTTCCTAGCCGCCGCTAACTTTAGTCGGGTAACTCGCTCAAAATCCCAACAGGTGGGATTTTTGTTAGACTACTCACCTGTGCGTAACCAATATAAAAAAATGGGGTTTAACGCCTTAATCCTCAATTGGATATCAACTCCGATCGCCCAAATGAGGTAAATTCGTTAAGACAACCTTAACAGAGATACCCTCTGATAATCCTCCATTCCCGTTCCTCTAACATATTTGTCAAATTAACTGTTAATTTTTTAGTTGTTGGGCTTTATAACAAAGACTACTAACAACTTTATTTAAGATGCTAACTCTGTTAAAAACAATTCGACATGCGATCGCAAGTTGGTGGTCTGAGTTCACCCTCCAGACTAAGCTACTGGCTGTGGCTACATTGGTGGTTTCCTTGGTGATGAGTGGTTTGACCTTCTGGGCTGTGAATACAATCCAGCAGGACGCGCGGATGAATGACACCCGCTTCGGGCGTGACTTGGGTTTGCTGCTTGCTGCCAATGTTGCCCCCCTCGTGGCTGACAATAATCTCACGGAGGTTGCCCAATTTTCTCAACGCTTCTACAGCAGCACCTCTAGCGTGCGTTATATGCTTTACGCTGATGAAACTGGGGAAATCTTCTTTGGTATACCTTTTTGGGAATCCGAGGTAGAAAATTCCCTCACCATTAAACGGCGAATACAACTGCCAGAAGATTACCCTGGTGATGGGGAAAAGCCGATGGTGCGGCAGCACATGACCCCAGATGGAGTTGTTACCGATGTATTTATTCCTCTGATCGTTAATAAAAAATACTTAGGTGTATTAGCGATCGGTATCAACCCCAATCAGACTGCTGTTATCTCCACCAATTTTACCCGCGATGTCACCATTGCCGTTTTTATCACAATTTGGGTAATGGTGATTTTGGCAGGAGTAATAAACGCTTTGACCATCACTAAACCAATAAAAGAACTCCTGGTGGGGGTAAAGGAAATTGCTACCGGGAATTTCAAGCAGCGGATTGATTTACCTTTAGGGGGCGAACTAGGGGAGTTAATTTTAAGCTTTAATGAGATGGCAGAGCGATTAGAACGCTATGAAGAACAGAATATTGAAGAACTGACCGCCGAAAAAGCCAAGTTAGAAACCCTAGTTTCCACGATCGCAGATGGTGCTGTGTTGATTGATAACAACATGCAGGTGATATTAGTCAACCCCACAGCGCGGCGAATTTTTGGCTGGGAAACGGCTGATGTGGTCGGCTGCAATGTGTTGCATCACTTGCCGTCAGCAGTACAAATGGAAATCACTGGCCCATTGTACGAAATGGCAGCAGGCGAATGTGAAAGCGCCGAATTCCGTATTTTTATTAACCAACCCACCCCTCGGACAATCCGTATTCTCTTAACTACAGTACTCAACCTGCAAAGAGAAAGCATCAAAGGCATTGCGATTACCGTCCAAGATATAACCCGTGAGGTGGAATTAAACGATGCAAAAAGCCAATTTATCAGCAACGTTTCTCACGAACTGCGAACGCCTTTATTTAACATCAAAACCTATATTGAAACCCTGCATGACTACGGCGAAGACTTAGGATTAGAAGAACGGCAAGAGTTCTTGCAAACAGTTAACCATGAAACCGATCGCCTGACCCGCCTAGTTAACGATGTTTTAGATTTATCCAAACTCGAATCTGGTCGTCAGTATAACTTCGATGGAGTGGATCTAGCCCAAGCGATCGAGCAAACATTGCGTACTTACCAACTCAATGCAAAAGATAAAGGTGTTGAACTTCTTCAGGAAGTTGCTGCTAATTTACCCCTGGTAATGGGTAATTACGATCTGTTAGTACAAGTTTTTGGCAACCTAATTGGTAATGCCCTCAAATTTACCAAAGCTGGTGGTAAAGTAGCAATCCGCGCTTACCAACTAGATTTCAAACCCAATTACAGCCAATCTTCTCCAGTGCGGATTGAAATTTCCGATACTGGAATTGGCATTGCTACAGAAGACCAGCACTCAATTTTTGAACGCTTCTTTCGCGTAGAAAACCGAGTTCACACCTTAGAAGGCACGGGTTTAGGATTATCGATTGTCAGAAATATCATCGACAGACATCGTAGTAAAGTCCATCTAGTGAGTGAAGTTGGCATTGGCACAACTTTTTGGTTTGACTTAGCCGCCTTTGAGGAAAAAGCGCCACCGATACAAGTTGAAGCTATTACTGAAGCATCTACAATCACCACTGTGTAAAGTTTAGGGATTGGGCATTGTTGTTAATTTCGACCATTTCCTATTCCCAATCCCCAGTAAACACCAATCAAGACCTTAATATCACGAACAACAAACAGACCAATAATAAACCTAATAGCAACAGCAAAGCCTGATTGCGTTTTACCCAAGTTTTCACAGTTACAGCAAAACTGTTAGTGTAACGCTGCTGTTCCAACTCTAACTTTGTCTGTTCAATATTTTGGTAGAGGGTACAGTCTTTGGCATAGGGACGCTGAGGAAAATTGCAAGTATCATCAGCGTGATAGGTGCAGGTGTCGCACAGATATCCATCCCCAGTGGCGCGGTGCAATGGAATACCGGGATGACCGTAAGCTTTGAGTGTAGTCCGGCAATAGGGACAACTAATAGCTTGACTATCAACGAGTTGATGGCAGTGGGGACAAGATACAGTAGCCAAAACCTTTAGCGCAAATAGGTAAACACTTTGATTCTAGCCATTTACAAGTTTAATGGGAAAATAGCTCTCAAAAGTTGTTACTTTATCAGCAAAAGTACTAATTTTATGATGATAATTTATATTTTTATAAGTGATTTATATCACTCAGAATAATTAAAGGTATGTAATAATCTGGCAAGTATGAGGTTTTTGCTAAGTCCAATAATTATTTAAAGGTAGAAAAATATTGCCTTTTAATCCTGAGCTATGCCGTAACGAAAGCGAAGTTGAAAGCAAACTCATAGTGCAATATTTGCTACCACAGCTAGGTTATACTCCTGACACCTGGCATCAAGAAGTTGCCGTTGGTAGCATCCGCTTAGATTTTTTAGCATTTGCTGCACAGGTGATTCCCTTTGTCTTAGATGCCAACTCACCCTTGAGTGTCGTCATGGAGGCAAAGCATCCCAAACAAAACTTAAATAATCATGTCCCACGACTCAGGCATTATTTAACCAGCTTGAATGTCAGGTATGGATTGCTGACTAATGGCAAAGAGATTAGAATTTATCAAAAATTACAGGCTGATATTCAGTTAATATTTCAATGCTTTGGGAAAGAAGTTGAGATAAAGATAGATGAAATTAAAACTCTAATTGGTAGAGAAAGCTTGAAAGAAGGACAGCTAGTAGATAAATCAAAAATTCAGATAGAAAATAATTCAAATTTTGAAACAAACAGGCAACATTCAATGAAAACGATTGCAATCTACCACAATAAAGGCGGCGTTGGAAAGACTACTGTTGCAGTCAACCTGGCAGCAGCATTACGTAAAAAAGGTAAAAGGGTTCTTTTGATTGATATAGATTCTCAAGCAAATACTACTTTTGCTACAGGATTAATAAAATTTCAATTTGACGAAGAAGATGACTTACGAGATTCTAACATTTATCATTTATTAGAATCAGGGGATTTTTACTTAATACCCGATGTTACTCGAAAATCACATTACTTTAACAACCCTGAATTGGATGTTATTCCTGCACATATTAATTTAATAGAAGGACAGTATAAACTTAATCAAATTGATGCTAGTAAAACTAGATTAGTTACGAAATTAAAAAAAGTAGAGCAAGAATATGACATTGTTATTATCGATACGCCTCCATCCAGAGATTTATATGCGAAAGTTGCACTTGTAGCTGCTGATTACCTGATAATACCTTCAGATTTAAAGCCATTTGCAAACCAGGGGTTGTTAAGTGTTAAAAACTTTATTATAGAAGTTAATGAATTTAGAGAAATGATAGGAAAACAAGACATTATATTAATGGGTATCTTGGCTTCAAAAATCTCTACTAATTCTAAATTTTTACAATATACTTTTCCTAAGCAAAGAAGCGTAATTTTAGAACGTTACAATCTGCCTTTGATGGAAGCAGTAATTTATGATAGAACTGTGCTATCAGAATGTATGAATCAGACTATAACAGTTGGAGATTTAGAATATCCTGATCCAAAATCTGTTATGAAATATGCAGAAGAATTAAAATCAGATGCTCAAAAATCTGCTATGGAATTTGAAATCCTAGCAGACGAAGTATTAACAGGAATAGGGTTAAATAAATGATGAATTTCTCTTTAGTAGATGTAAAAAGTATTACTTCTAATGAACCTCGATCAAATTTTTCAGAGACTGATTTGGAAAATCTCGCAGACATAATTATAGAAACAGGAGGAATTATCAGACCATTAGTTGTGAAAGTGACAGGAGTAGAGAGTTATACGGTAATTGATGGACATTTTGAATACTATGCTGCTGTCAGGGCACGAGAAAAAAATCCTCGGCAAGCTGAAATGGTTAATGCCTTTGTCATTGCCCCAAAATTAGAAAATTTAGTTTTAAAGCAAGTTGCATCTCTCAAAGGAATTGATTCTTCTACTAAACCTGTAGCACCACAGCCAGAAATAACAAAGTTAGAACCACGTCTAGCAAATTTAGAATTACGTCTTGAGAAGCAATTCAATGAATTTAAGTCAGAATTTATACAAGAAAGACAGAGAATAGAGAATCAGTTCAAGCAACTTGAAAACCTTATTCCCCAAAAGGGTGAACAAAATAATCCACTTAGTTTATTGAATTCTTTGGATAAAGATGAATTATCTATAAAATTACAACGCTCTAGAATTTCTGGAGCAGAAAAACTTGCTAAAGCTATAGAAGATGCTCGACATAAAAAGCCAAAGCAAAAATTTGAAGATTACCGTGATGTAGTAAAATCTGTTAAAAACTTGGGTGATAAAACAATTTTGACTATTATTGATGAGTGGTCCAGAAGTTAGTAATTAGTAAGAGAAATTTCAATACCCTTAAGCTAAGAATAATCTTAGTTTGGTTGAACGTTTCCTTAGCATACCCTAGGGAAGTAAAAAACAACTTAACAACCCAACAATTAACACTTAATGTTGGGTTCCGTTCTTCAACCCAACCTACACATGTTAAAGTTTTTAAGGCTAATTGAAACGTATTTAGATAAATGTAAAAACCCTATAGAATTTTTTCGATATTTCTGCGTGAAAGATTCCAATAGATATTTCCTAACCCCGCACTTGTCGCAGTGCATTAAATGCCTTACCTCGCAACCCAACTGGTAACAATGATAATCCTAAACCAGTCCAAGCTTTAGGAGCTGAAAAAGACTGCCCTGCCAAAACTAGCTCTCTGCCTTTTTGTGTTTCACCCTTTTCAATTAAACGCAAACCTAATAATAACTGCGTTTCAGTTAGACGATTTTTCCTGATTGTCTCTATTTTTTCAGAATCAAACTTATAGCTTTCTAAATACCGCATTTTATCAAACAGATAAGGAATGGCTCGATTTATACCTTGCTGTTCTGCATGAGTGCGATATTCCATCAATAATTTTGGTAAATAATAACCCTTTTTTCCCGCCAGAGCTAAACGCACAAATAAATCATTATCCTCACAATTTTGCATATTTGGCTGCATAAATCCTAAATCTTGCAAGGTTTTGCGGCGAAATAATGTTGCGCCAACTTGAAAGCTTTGGTTAACAAATACAACTTCCAACAAATTATCTACAACACCTGCTGGTAAATTCTTCCTACCCCAGCGATGAGTATTTTCTTGAGTTTTTGCCTCATCCCGCACATTGTTAATATCAATTATCCAATGGTCTGTACCAACAAAATCAATGCTAGAGTCTTGAGCGAGAATCGCTGCGGTACTTGCGAGAAAATCGGGTGTGAGCCGATCGTCATCATCAAATTTAATAAAATATTCACCACTGGCAGCATCAAAGCCAGAGCGCATATTATTACTTTTACCAATATTTTGCAGATGACGGATATATTTAATCCGTTGGTCTGTATACTGTGACATTAACTCAGGTGTGCGATCGCTAGAACCATCATCACAAACAATTAGCTCAAAGTCTTGCTCAGACTGATTCAGTACACTGTCAATGGCATAAGGAAGAAGATTAACACGATTAAAAGTAGGAACGCAAACAGTAATTTTAGGCATATTTTATACTATTAATTGGAAAATAGAGAAAATAGAATGCTAATTTAACGCGTCACCAATAATAGCTAAATTCAACGGAGAGTTCTTTGAATTTTATTCATTGTTTTGTTAAAGAAATTGTTAGTTTTGGTAATTATACTTGCTGGCTTGAGCTGTTTTGGTCTTTGCTCTGGTTGTTTAAGAAAGCGATAATGCAAAAATTCATTTGCATAACATATATTGACATCTTGCCCTTGAGATAACTGGGCAAAATCACGAGAAGAATAGCTCATATAATGGATACGATGAATTGGTTTTAAGCCATCTTGATTGTAAAGAACATTATTAATATTGACAAAGGGATCTGCATTGGCACAGTTGCCTGTTCTATCTTCACCATTGGGGCTAAGTGTAAAGTTAAAAAGTGGGCGATCGCAGCGCAAGGTCATATAGTTAAACAAAAAAGAATCATCCCACCATCCATGTCCATTAATCCACTCAACTTCTTTTTGGGTAATTAATTGCTCCTTCATTATCTCAATATCTTTAACAGTAAACAATCCTCGTTTAGACCCAAAGAAACTAGAACAATGCAGTTGAGGACGTATATCTGCTTCTGTATACAGCCCAGTTTTCTCTATAACTGAAATATTTAACGCTGCAACAGCTCTATCCTTAAGGTGTTCCCAATCATCAAAAACAAAATCTGATGTTTCTAGCTTGTCAATTACATTATTGAGTGGCTTCATTGCCAAACTATCACCGTCATAAAATACGAATTTATCAAAAATACCCTCAAAGGCAACAAACTTTCTTTGTAAATGACTTTTGTACCAACTAGGACGTGATAATTTTGTATCTTTTTCCCTTGGATGTGCTGCCCAAACCTGATGAGCAAATTCTTCCCAGTGTTGAATTACGTCCCAATTATCAAATAAAATTACATTTTTTCGATTATTAATTTCTTTCCTAACTAAATCTAGTTGATCATTATATGGAATTATACAAATAGGAATATCTGCGCTAACATTCACCTCAATACTATTTAGCAAAGCTACTAGTTGGTCAAACACCACATCATTAGCCAGGGTGTAGATACCGAAGGAATCCATTTTGATAAATCCTTTTTCTCTTGCAGTGACTGAGTAACGCAAATAATATTCTCGTTATTTTCTGAGCTATTATTCTCGAATCATTATTAGTATACACATCTTTACACTTTATGCTGGTGCAAGGAGCAAGGGATTTTGCTTAGTTTGGATGATACTAATATTACTCGTTGTTTGTCTGCATCGTCAAAACCCATGCTGTTACCTTGCTTTTTACACAAATGTCCTGTGCCATTGGACATTCGATTAAAGTACGTGGCAGTGTACCAGTAATGACAGTATCTGGGATGCTGTCTAGAATGCAATAATATTTGGGGTTGCCCAAAGCGGTAGTGCCTGCCTTTCAAAAAATTAGCAATAATGCACGGAGCAAAAATTTATTTTTGAACTTGCATCAGCCCAGAATTAATCACTGATAAGTAAATACTATTTTTAGTTGTAAGTAAAAAGGAGTAGCAATGTCTAATGTTGAAGACAATAAAATAATTGCTCGACGCTGGATTGAACTCATTAGCGAGCATCGAATTGAAGATATCTGCGAGATGACTGCCCCAACTTGGAGGATGCACGGTGCTTTACCTGGGCTTCCTCCAGGGCCGGATGGAGTACGTAAACTCTTTGGCTCATTTGGGGCTATCAAGCAGAAATGGACAATTGAAGATGTAATTGCTGAAGGTGACAAAGTTGTGGTGCGTGCAACTAATACCTGCACTCAGGAAAGTTTCTTTGGAATACCTAGTCATGGTCGAGAGCAGACGTTCACGGCTATGTTCATTCATTGGATTGTTGACGGGAAGATAGTTGAAACTTGGCGAAACGCTGATGATCTTGGACGAGTTCTTCAGCTTGGGGCGCGGATTGAGCCGGGAACGGCTGGGGAATAACTTTACTGGCTGACTGAATAAATGGCGAGTCTCTTCAGATCAGAAACTGGTAGAAGTCTTAAAAAATCTAGCTGTTGAACAATTGCCTTCTAGAGAATAATCTCAGCAACCCGGCGGTTCCAATTCCCCAAGCACCATTAACTAATAAACCTGTGACTATTCCCACAAGTTTCCAGCCTCCAGCGATGGGCTGACCCTTGAGTGGTGCGACCACAAACCAAGCTACTAGCGTTGGGACAATTGCACCAAATACCAATGCTGTTAACCAATAGCTTTTATCATTTTGAAAACGAGGCGCGATTGCTACCCAAATCATTCCCCAAATTCCTCCCCAGAATGCACTTGACCAAATTTGCGGGATTCCGAATGGTTGTGTTGGTGCAGTTGGATAAGGAGTGCGAGGCGTGAAATTCACTGTATGTAGCAACGCCAACATACCTTGGTGAAATAGCAAAACAGACACAAAGCCTGCAATAAATGCTGAGGCAAATTGAGATAAGGCAGCTTTTTGAGTCATTGCTTATACGAAAATCTCTAGGACTTGCTTCTTAGAGGTGTCTATGATAGTTTGCTAACTAGTATAAAATACAGCGAATCTATCGAGTTGCCGTATTTGCTGAATACTATTCTTGATAAAGTCGAAGGAGCTTGGGGTTAAGAATATCTAAGTAATTTACCAAAATATATGACAAGTAGAAAAGCCAGTGTTGCTGATTGAGAAGATAATGCCTGAAATAAAGCTGAATTTGGCAATTTATCCAGAGTATTTTTGAGCAACGAAGCGATCGCAGCGAACAGATAGTGAGGATAATGAATATACGTATGCAAACTATTCATAACCGTAAAATCAAAGGCGGAGGCTAAACCTTGGCACAATTGGAAACACAACCTCTGGCTTTGTCAGACGCTCAAAAAAATTGGGTCTTATTCGGTGTCGGACTTGGGGTGTTCATGTCTACCCTCGATGTGGGCATCATCAATGTTGCTTTACCCACATTGGTGCAAGCCTTTGGTACCAGTTTTCCGACGACCCAATGGGCTGTATTGAGTTACCAGTTGGTCAGTTCCGGTTTAGTTTTGGGGGCAACCCGCTTGGGAGATATGTGGGGTAAGAAGTCCTTGTATCAGGGGGGACTTGTTCTATTTACTTTCAGTTCGCTGTTGTGTGGTTTTGCACCTAGTATTGAGTGGTTGATTGCCTTTCGCGCACTTCAAGGACTGGGTGCTGTGTTCATTTCTGGGCTTGGTTTGGCAATCATTACAGAAGTTTTTCCATCTTCGGAGCGAGGTCGCGCTGTTGGCGTTATCGGTAGTGTTGTATCACTGGGAATTGCTTTTGGCCCTTCCGCAGGCGGGCTGCTCCTAAGCTTATCAGGCTGGCATAGTATATTCTTCATCAATGTACCGTTGGGGATTATCGCTAGTTTCTTGATAGCTCGGGTAGTGCCACCTTCTGTACGCATTCAGGGTAAACAGAAATTTGACTTTTTTGGAGCTGTATTGGCTTTATTGACTCTGGGTAGTTTTGGTCTGGGTATGACGCTAGGGCAAAGTCAGGGCTTTGGCAGTACCAATGCGTTGTTATTATTAGCGATCGCTACCTTAAATTTCATAATTTTTTTGGTAGTTGAAGCAGTTATAAAGGAGCCACTACTAGAACTACACCTGTTTCGCAATCTTCAGTTGAGTATGGGTTTGCTAAGTGGCTGGCTAGCATTCATTGTTATCGGCGGTTCGCTACTTATCGTCCCTTTCTTTCTAGAGAGCGTCAAGCATTATCCGACGGTAAAAGTGGGGCTGCTACTAGCTGTGTCACCTGTACTTAGTGGGTTAATTGCCCCATTAGGGGGAATACTTTCAGACCGCTTTGGCGCTCGATTAATCAGCCCAATTGGACTGGGGTTGATGATAGGTGGCTGTTTGGGCATTAGCACCTTTGATGCTCAGATTACTGAGCTAGGCTATGTGTCACGCTATTTTATTTACGGCATTGGACTGGGTTTATTCCAATCGCCCAACAACAGCACTGTTATGGGAGCAGTACCAAGGGAGCGGCTAGGGATTGCTTCTGGGCTACTATCTTTGTCACGGACATCAGGGAACACAGTAGGAGTTTCTTTAATCGGGGCAGTATTTGGAGCATTAATCGCTAGCATGTCTGCGGGTGCAGATGTTTCTGTTGCCCCTCCTGATGCGATCGTTGCGGGGTTCCAAGGAACTTTTCGCTTTGCAGCCCTAATACTTTGTGGGGCAGCAGTCGCATCCGTGTTGAGGATCGGGAAGAGGCAGGGAGCAGGGGGAGAATAACTAATCTCAATTACCAATTACAACTTACTAATCACCAAGGAATTAAATAAATGATAGGTAAATTAAAAGAACAAGTAGCAATTATCACTGGGGCTTCAGCAGGAATTGGAGAAGCAACTGCGATCGCATTGGCGGCAGAAGGAGCAACAGTAGTATTGGCTGCTAGGCGTGGCGATCGCATTCAGGCATTAGCAGAACGGATTGAAGCTAGCGGTGGCAAGGCATTGCCCATTGTCACTGATGTGACTGATGAAAACCAGGTAAATAACTTGGTGGCAAAGGCAAATGCAGAATTGGGAAGGGTCGATATACTGGTGAATAATGCAGGGATTGCCTTACTCGGAACCATTGAAGCTGGAAATAGCTCAGACTGGCGGCGATCGTTCGACATCAACGTACTAGGGCTGCTATATGCTACCCACGCTGTTTTACCTCTGTTGAAGGCGCAAAAATCGGGGCACATAGTCAATATCTCCTCAGTCGCAGGTCGGACAGCACGGGCGGGTGTCGGTGTTTATAATGCTACCAAATGGGGCGTTAATGCCCTCTCAGAAGCTTTACGCCAAGAAGTTCACAAGGACAACATCCGCGTCACCATTATTGAACCTGGTTTGGTGGATACGGAAATTGACAACCAAATTACCGATCCAGTTGCCAAACAACGCATTGAGGAACGGCGCAAGGCAATCACACCTCTGCATAGCGAAGATGTTGCTGCTGCGATCGTTTATGCCGTCACACAACCGTCGCGTGTTAATGTCAACGAAATTCTTATCCGGCCAACAGGACAAGAACATTAAAGTACAAAATCGTGGGTTTTGAGACGCGATAAATCGCCGTCTCTACAAGTGTTTAGACAATAATTGTTACCTGCGTTGGCGTACTTTCAAAATGGCAGATGAAACACCGAAAGCTAATATAGCCAAGGTATAATTTGGTTCAGGAACTGCAATAATACTCACCCTGTTGATAGCAAAAGCCCTATTTAACTCAGAAGTGCTGAAAACCAGTTGCGAGATGTTAGCAGTTTCACTGCTAATCCCAACGAACAATGCTGAATTATCCAATGTTACTGAAGAAGTTCCCGGTACAGAGAAAGTACCCAATAAGTTATTGGCACTATCAAAAGCTGAGACAAACACGTTGAATTTTAGAATATCATCTACAGCTATTTGAGTACCGGCACCGAAAACAGGCCGATCAAAGTTAATCGTCAAAGGGCCTGGGTTGCCAATGGCAGGAAAACCACTTTGTGGATTCAAGCCTGTCAAAAGAAGAAAATCGCCATCAGTGAAGTTAGTCGGAATACCTTTAGGTATAAAAGAGGTTTGAAAAACAAAAGGTGGGGTAATACCAGAATCATTAACTTGAGGTACAGTTACACCTAAAGCTAAACCGCCTTCGGATGCCGCTGAAAAGGAGTTAGGCAGAAAAGCCGAAGGATCGGGAGCAAAGGGATTGAACACTTTACCCAAACTTGACCAATCAATTCCGTCATTACTTCCAAAATCAGCACGACTAGTGACTAATGTAACTGCTTTAACTGGTAACGGTAAAATTGCTATTAGAGTTGTAATTGCTAATTTAGTGGCAATTTTTGGTAAATATTGGATTGATAACTTTAATAACTGATTTGTCGCAGATGCCACAAAGTTTGCTCCTTATTTCGAGGATTAGCATCATCAAGATATTGCTGCCTGTAGTTAGGCTTACTCTATAATCCTACGGAAAAGGAGGCAATACTATGATTAATTTATTTTAAAGTTATAGTGAAATTACTGAATATTTACAGAAAAGGAAATAATCTACATTATGTCACTCAGTCGTAGCGACCTCGAAGCCGGAAACGCACAGACGAGACTGTTAGAAGCATCACACTCTGGAATCAAGTTAACTACCCTGAGCGAAGATGAGTTACAGCGATCGCTCCATAAAATACTACAACACCAACTACCAAATTCTGATATCTGGATATTTGCTTACGGTTCCTTGATTTGGAATCCCCTAATCACATACGTCGAGCGCCGTGCTGGGATAATTTATGGTTGGCATCGGCGCTTCTGTACATGGATGATTCTCGGTCGTGGTACTCCAGAGAATCCCGGATTACTCTTAGGACTTGATCGCGGCGGTAGTTGTCGTGGTATTGTTTATCGAATTGCTGCTGCTGATGTAGCATCCGAATTATTGCTGATTTGGCGACGGGAAATGTTAGCTGGTGTCTACGTTGCCCGTTGGGTAAGGATATTTGATGGTACGCAAGAATTTAAAGCGATCGCCTTTGTTGCTAATCGCCAGCATCCCAGGTATGCTCATCAAGTAACATTAACAACTACTGTTAATAGCATTGCCACCGCATCTGGAAAATTGGGTTCCTGCGCTGATTATCTCTTGAAAACTGTCGATGGATTAATCGCAGAAGGTATAAAAGATAGAAAATTGCTCTTATTACGCAAACAAGTGCTGGCAAAACAACAAGCGCTTTTAATTAATGGCGGCTCTACTGAAACTACTAATTATGAATAACTGTTGTGAATTTAAAATTAAATAAAATAATTGAGTTGGCAACAGATTTTAAATTGTGAAAAATAATTATCCCCAAACACTAATTTCAACTATTTTTAATCAATACATTGGCATAAATTATCTAATTTAGTTCAAATTTTACAACCGCATTGAGAACTGTTAGAGGTACTGATACCACGCACAAAAATATCTACACAGGTTTCGATATAGTCCTCACAGCTATAGCTACCTTGGTTGAATTTTGCACTGCGACATAGCATTCCAGCTAACAGCATTCCTGTAAACATATCGACTGCTGGAAATGGAGCGAGGTCTACTCTGACGGTGCCTAGTTTCTGGCTCAATTCCAGATAAGCAACCAGTTTTTCTCTTAAAGGCTTGGCGGCTTCTTGAATCACTTGTTTAGCTTCTTCAGGATGACGTTTAGCTTCTCCAATAAATGTACGAATTAAGTCCTCCTGTGCTTCTAACATAGTATTATAAAGATGGGCATACTGTCTTAAATCAATTTTTAGATCCTGTGTCCACGCTTCGGGGTATGCAAGGGCTTCGGTCTGGAGTGCCAAAGCATTTTTGATGACTGCTCCCAAAAGTTGTTCTTTGCTAGCAAAGTGACGAAATAAAGTCACCTCATTCACACCAGCAACACGAGCTATTTCACGGGTAGTCGCTCCTTGAACACCTAAACTGGCAAATACTTGCGAGGCGGCTTCTATCAAACGTATACGGGTGAGAGTTGATGAACGGATGCTTTTATTCATTTATACTGGCAAGTACTTATTTTCATGATATGTTATGTCTCTAAAGTTGTTGCAATTAAAGAAAAATAATCTTGATACCAGTACTTTTAAAGTTATTGGAAATCTGGTATCGACTTAAATTTATCTCGGTGCGGTAGATAATGTTTTACTCATTTTCGTAACTGGGACAACTATCCCCTTTCTTAAATAATGAGGTGCTTTTTGGATCGCAGTAAATCCCAGTCGTAAATAAAATCCTTCAGCATAAAGACTAGCAGTTGTAATTACCTTATCTATACCTTGAGCGGTTGCTTCGTCACAAAAATTTTGAACTAAAGCACGTCCAATCCCTTTACCTTGATGTTTAGGATGGACATACAGCCCGATGAGTTCATCAACAATGAAGCTAGCAAAACCTATAACAACATCTCCCTTAATCGCAACTTTGCAAGTTTCCACTTTCATGCTCTTCAAGATATTTGAACCATCCGGTTTGTCGCGGTAATTACGCCAAGCTAAAAGTTCTTTTTCGGTGTAGAAAGTTGCAGGCAGAGCTTTGATAGCAGCAATATGAATTGCACTCAGCACCCACGCATCTGTTTCTAGAGCAGGTCGAAGAGATATTTCGTTAGCGCTCATAGGTTCATGACTGACATCCAGATTACATATCTGTTTGACTTTTTGGCATGTTATAGACATTTTAGTTGCGTAGGCGTAGCCCGTCGTAGACATCGCAACAGATCAACTAGCCAAATCTTCAACTGCTTTACTGATATTAGCAGTTTCCAATTGAGTCACAACTCGCTGGACAATTTGTCGTCTAATTTTCTGTGTGACTCGCATCCGTAGTCCGTTGTAGACATCGCTTCCCCGAATCGCCAGCCCAAAATCAATACCTGCCCTCTACCAGTAACAGAGAACCAATGCAGACTGCTGATATATAAGCTCTGATAATTTTATCGGTGAAAATCATAATAAGCTCTAATTAACACTAAATCTATCGACAAACCGTATATTATGGATAAAGCAATAAAATAATCAACTTCAAAAGACATATTTTGAAGTAATCAAGCAATATCTTTTGATATTTAGCTAATTTTGCAGTGCTTATTTGAATAACTTCTCAAAGCTTGCTGATTCGACTATTTACCAAGCTGGAAGCCATTAGAAAGTCAAAAGGAGTAAATGTGATCAACGCCATACAGATTAACGAAAACTTAACGACAACAGGACAAGTTATACCAAAACAGCTTGAGCAAGCTATCCAAGAAGGTTTTAAGTCCGTTCTAAATTTGCGATCGCCTGATGAGCTAGGATTTTCCAAGGATGAGCAAAAAGTAGCTGAAGCATTAGGGCTGCATTATAAGAATGTTCCACTCAAGGTAGATTTAAAAAACTTGAATGAAGAGGCCATTACCAAAATCCTCACAACACTCGAAGAAATTCCTAAACCAGCAGTTGTGCATTGTGCAGCCGGGATGCGCTCGACTGGAATTGCACTCTTAAGTATCGCTATCCAGGAAGGATTAACACCAGAAGAAACCTTAGCAAGAGCTAAGAATCTGGGTTTTGGATTCTTTGAACACGCTGGCGTGAGTCCCCGACTGAGGCAATTATTTGTGGACTACGTTAACAAACACGCTAAATTAGCTGTGCCTACTTGCTGAAACAGATGTATTAAATAATAGGATATTGATAACTCAGTATTAGTTTAGGTGCGGCTTTTGACCAAGATGATAGTGGTAGTACTTTTACTCAGGTACAATTCGCGCAACTCAGCAGTGGATTATCACTAAGCGCAACTAATTTTTTTGTTGTCTAATCTGTAATATCAAATCTGAATTCAGTTCAATTAACGCATAGATAGCTCATCTAAGTAATTTCCGCTAGGATCTTTCACTTTTGTAAGTAGCCCTCAACCTCTCAGTCTGAGGGCATAATTTTGACTTATCCAAGGGACACCCATCAACCTTGTATTAGACTAGAATGTAGACTGTGCCAAGATTTATGCTTCATCTGGGTACACAACGTATGATAAAAATCTTTTTTATTATTTATCTTTTATCATCAGTAACTTATTTCGATTTTCAAGATATAAATACTTAATTGTTGGAAGATTTTTATACTAAATATAAGCAGTAAAAAAATGCTATTCCAAGTAGTGACACTCAACTAAACAAACACTATAGTGATTAGATTAATCAACTGTATTGTGTCAGTAAGTTAGCCAAAAAGTCCTTTTCAGCCTGTCAAAAGGCTGGTCAAAGTCGAAAGTTGTATTTCTCAATCGCGACATAAACTATACCGAAAGTGTCAACTCTTGGTATAGTTTATGTGCATTAAAACAGCAAGCCTCTGAAAAGTCAATTTAGGTCAATAGAAGTTATGGCAAATGTCAATGGTACTAATGCTAATGATGTCATTAGGACAGATAAATATACCAATAATAGTTTCTCTGAAGGAGATGGTAATTACATTTTATATAGTGGCGAAGGAGATAATAGCCTATACGGTGATTTGGGTAACGATATTCTTGATGTTTCCTTTTCTTCTGGAAAAAACCTTTTAGACGGTGGCTTGGAGAACGATCAACTTTATGCTTCCTATACCACTGGCAACAACACCCTTAAGGGGGGATCTGGAGGTGATTATTTTAATATTAATAATTCTTCTGGGAAAAATTTTTTAGACGGTGGCTCTGAGAATGATTCATTTTCTGCTTCCTATACCACTGGTAACAACACCCTTAATGGAGGAGAGGGAAATGATTATCTATACATTTATCATTCTTCTGGAAATAACCTTTTAAGGGGTGGCTCTGAGGACGATCGACTTTATGCTTCTAACACCACTGGCAACAACACCCTTAAGGGAGGAACTGGGGATGATGTGTTGGATATTTCTTCCTCTTCTGGAAATAACTTTTTAGACGGTGGCTTGGGGAACGATCAACTTTATGCTTACAGTGCTACTGGCAACAACACCCTTAAAGGAGGGAGTGACAACGACTCCTTCCATTTGAGCGCCCCATTTGTTACCCCTGATGTTTTAGTGACTCAAACGGTAGATGGAGGTACGGGCGACGACTATTTGTCTATCGATTATGGTAGTTTTACTACTGAGGGAATCACCTCAACTTTCGATACAGTCACTAACCAAGGTTCAATTACGGCTGGGACGTATCGAGTTAGCTACAATAATATTGAACAATTAGATATTTTTGGTACAGCTAACACTGACACTATTCTAGGCAGTAATGGTAACGATTTCCTTTTCGGAAATGATGGCAACGATCTACTGGCTGGAGGGAGAGGCAATGATTATCTATTTGGAGGAGAGGGCACTGATACATTTGCCTTCAATAATTATAATGAAGGTGTTGATAGTCTTTATGACTTCGACCCGATTGCTGAAGTTATTCAGGTATCCTCTGCTGGTTTCGGCGGATCTTTAGTAACAGGCGCACTCTCGACTAGTGAGTTTACCATCGGTTCAGCCGCGACAACAGACGCTCAACGATTTATCTACGACAATGGTACAGGTGCGCTGTTCTTTGACCAAGATGGTAGCGGTGGCGCGTTTACTCAGGTACAATTCGCGCAACTCAGCGATGGATTGTCACTAAGCGCAACTAATTTTGTTGTTGTTTAATTTTACAAAGTCAAAGCGATCGCCCCATAGTACCTTGTGGTTAAAAGTTTTTAGTTGAAGGGTGTAAAGGATGCGATCGCCTTTTTGGGATTATCGAGAAGCTTTTGCTATAAAAGTTTCTCGATAATTCCTGAGATGGTAAACCTTTCAAACCTGCCACGCAGATCGTTGTGACGGTAAAACTTCCCTCTGCGCCTTATTCCGCCTCAATGACTCCAGAAGAAATCCATGAAGTAGTATTAGACTCAGAAAAAACAGCTTAACACCACCCTCACCTCATAAATTGTTAACACCCTTGCTCCCAGACATAGCGAAAGTGATACACTACATCCATGCTAGGGGTGCCTACATAACCAGGCTGAGATCACACCCTTAACACCTGAGTCTGGGTAATACCAGCGGAGGGAAGCTGTTTATTGAGGAATCATAATATGCGGACAGAATGGGTTGCTAAACGGCGTGGGCAGGTTAATGTATCGCAAATGCATTATGCCCGCCAAGGTGTTATCACCGAAGAAATGCACTACGTCGCCCAACGGGAAAATCTCCCTGCCGATCTCATTCGTGATGAAGTGGCGCGGGGACGAATGATTATCCCGGCTAATATTAATCACACTAATCTAGAGCCGATGGCTATTGGCATCGCCTCTAAATGTAAGGTTAATGCTAATATCGGCGCTTCCCCCAACTCTTCTAATCTTCAGGAAGAAGTTGATAAGCTGAATCTGGCGGTGAAGTACGGTGCTGATACCGTGATGGATTTGTCTACAGGCGGCGGTAATTTGGATGAAATTCGTACCGCCATCATCAAGGCTTCACCTGTTCCCATTGGTACGGTGCCAGTTTATCAAGCTTTAGAAAGTGTCCACGGCACAATCGAAAACCTGACTGCTGATGATTTTCTCCATATCATCGAAAAGCACGCCCAGCAGGGGGTAGATTATCAAACTATCCACGCTGGGATTTTGATTGAGCATTTGCCCTTAGTGAGAAACCGCATCACCGGTATTGTCTCTCGCGGCGGCGGTATTTTGGCGCGGTGGATGCTACATCACCACAAACAAAATCCACTTTATACCCACTTCCAAGACATTATTGAGATTTTCAAAAGGTACGATGTCTCCTTCAGTTTAGGAGATTCTCTACGTCCCGGCTGCACTCATGATGCCTCAGATGAAGCACAATTAGCTGAATTGAAAACCCTGGGACAGCTAACTCGCAAAGCCTGGGAAGATGATGTCCAGGTGATGGTAGAAGGGCCAGGACACGTGCCAATGGATCAAATTGAGTTCAACGTCCGCAAGCAGATGGAAGAGTGTTCTGAAGCACCTTTCTATGTTTTGGGCCCATTGGTGACAGACATTGCTCCTGGTTATGACCATATCACTTCAGCCATTGGAGCAGCGATGGCTGGATGGTACGGTACTGCAATGCTGTGCTATGTAACACCCAAAGAACATTTGGGTCTACCAAATGCCGAAGATGTGCGGAATGGGTTGATTGCCTACAAAATAGCGGCTCATGCGGCTGATATTGCTAGACATCGCCCCGGTGCAAGGGATAGAGATGATGAACTTTCTAAGGCGCGTTACAACTTCGATTGGAACCGTCAGTTTGAATTATCACTCGATCCAGAAAGAGCTAAGGAATATCACGATGAAACTTTACCAGCAGATATCTATAAAACTGCTGAGTTTTGCTCGATGTGTGGGCCTAAATTCTGCCCAATGCAAACTAAGGTTGATGCTGATGCGCTGACAGAATTAGAGAAGTTCTTGGCGAAAGAGCCTGTGACTCAAAGCTAATTGATATGGGGAATGGGGCATGGGTAAGAGGACTTGGGGACAAGGAGAATTGGGGACAAGGGGAAAGACTTTTTTCAAGTTCTCACCTCTTGTCCCCTTGTCTCCCCTGCCTCTCCTGCCTCCCCTGCTCCCTCATCCCCACACTCCCTAACTCAAACGTGTTGGCTTAAAATCCGATTTCAATGGTAAAGCTGCGAATCTTTCCTGTATCTGTGCTAGCTTTATCTGCAACTTCCAGAGTCCAGGTTCCTTGGGGACTTTTACCTTTAAAGGCAGCAAGTTTTGGGGTATTTACCTCGTCATAGGTTGTTTTGATATTATCTGTAGCTCCGCCCTGGCGATCGTGCAGAATAATGGGAAGTATGCCTATTTGCACTGGGGGAAGGAGAGTAACTACAAGATCCCCAATATAAGTATGCTCGATGTCTACATTAACCTTGATGGATTTCATCAGGCTGGTATTAGCGATCGCCAACGACAATGTTGATGTTTGCAAATCGTTAATTGGGATATCTTGTACTGCCTTGAATATGCTAATGGGCGATGTTTGCGCCGGCTTGGCCAATTCTACAGCTTTGAGAGCATTGATTCGACCATAGCCGTAGAAAGGGCTGCGACCATTGGCATCATATTTACCTCCAGCTTGATCAATGCGATCGCAAGAGCGTTTAATAATATCTCGTACTTCGTCCGAACGCAGATTTGGATTTCTGGCAATAATCAATGCTGCGACACCAGCCGCACCAGGACAAGCACTAGAAGTTCCGCCGAATTCGTTCGTGTAGTTACCTCCGGCATCACCCAGATTTACATTACCGGAATTATAACCAAGTACACCAACGCGATCGGTTGTCCAAATTCCAGGGGTTTGAGAACTATCACCATTGTTACTGGGAAAGGCACACCACACTGCTTGACCAAAGTCACTGTAAGCGCTTCTTGTGCCAAAGTCGTTACAAGCTGCGATCGCAATTACCTTTTGGTAGCTGGCGTAGCCATCGTTATCTACACTTTCGTTACCATTGCCAGCCGCGAATAAAATTACGCATCCTTTGCCGTTACGTCCTTTATTGATTGCAAAGTCCATAGCCAGTCTTGTGGAGTCAGGCAAAGGTACTTTTTGCTTGTGTAGAGGATCGTTTGGCTCAAACCAAGTCCCATCTGCTGGACCCCAACTACAAGAAATCACATCAGCACCATTTTGAGCCGCCCAAATAAAAGCATCTGCTTCATCCTGTGAACCCAACGACGAAGCTAAACGAATCGGCATCAGTTTTGCACCCGGTGCTACACCAGATGCACCAAATTTGCCGTTACCACAAGCTACTCCTGCACAAGCTGTCCCGTGGTTATTGTCGTTTCCCGGTCTGGGATTGTCATTTTTACGTGTGACATCACGCGGGGCAACAATCTTTCCAGAGGAACGGAATTCTTCATGATCGAGATCCACACCGTCATCGATAATTGCAATAATTGCTCCTGTGCCATCACTCAACTTCCAAGCTGCTTCAACGTTGGCATGGGCGTTAATTACCTTACCGTTAATTGTTGTTTGCTTTAAGTGCCACTGCTGCGGGAAAACCTGACGTTGGCGTGATTCACGCACTAGTTCAGGATGGCACAGTTCGACTGATTCCTCATTCAGAAGTCTCTCGGCGATGTCAAAGATCGCTATACCAGTATTTGTAGGTGCATTGACAAAATAAGCATTTCGTGCATATTCAAGCTGACGTTTAATTGTTAAGCTGTAACGTCGCAATATCTCTTGGCAGACCCTTGATTCTTCTTCATTATCGAATTTAACAAAGAGGTTTTCGGTGTAAATTATCGGTTGCCTGGAGGCT
This sequence comes from Nostoc sp. C110, assembly GCF_043099725.1. Lineage (GTDB taxonomy): Bacteria > Cyanobacteriota > Cyanobacteriia > Cyanobacteriales > Nostocaceae > Nostoc > Nostoc muscorum_A. Next base: position 6,829,248 of record NZ_CP171148.1, read on the forward strand.
GGATCGATCAAGACACGTCCGGCAAATTGGACTTCAGACTCTTGGTTAAGAATTTCACGGGCGCGATCGCGCAGAGCAACACCTTGATTCGGAACTTTCGCTTGCAAAATTTCGACACCAGCTTGCCGAAACCGCGTTGTTAACTCGAATTGATTGAGGATGCTACGAGCCGTGGGTGACACAGGTGCGACTTCAAACGGTCTTGCACCAATAAGAGTACTGCGGCTTTCGGTACGCACTACAACGTGTTCTTCACTGATAGCAAGTTCATACTGTTGACCGTTCTGTCCACCATAGCGAACCTGAACCATAACTTAATCTCCTGGGATATTTGTCTTAAAAATTGGGCATTGGGAAATCGTATTATGCACTACTTGTAAAGCTTGCTATACGCAGTGTGCGTTTATGGATGGTTTTTATTTCATGTGTTATATGTGTATTACGACATTAAAAAGATCCAGCTGCAACAGAATTTAATCTCTCTAAAGTTCATACAAGCCTTCAATTCGTCTTTCCAGAAAAGAGGAATTCAAAGTCAGGCTGTTTTACGAATCTTCACTATCACTGGGGATATATAGCTTGTATCCCAATAAAAGATTTGTATTCCATACCACTGAAAACGCTATAACATCATTAGAACTTGAGAAAGATGTTTTATTTTCCGGCTGAGTATTTTCTACAGGTGTACTCTTTACCCCTGATTCCTGAAGTGAAATTTCAAACCGACTATTTTTCTGAGTATCCTGAACAAATTCGGGTTGGCAGCGATCGCACTGCTATATCTTATACTCGTAAGTCTGGGTACTATGCAATACATTATAATAATCAACCCAAGACGGTAGCACCAGGAGCAATTTTACAACTTAACGATGGTGCGATGTCTACGACGGGCTACGCCTACGCAGTTTTTCCAGGCGAACCCAATCAATCAGAGCAGGGTAAACTGAGTCCAGTTTACACAATAGAACCCAATGGTTCCCTAGCAGTACCAACTGGACTGGTTTTTATCCGCTTTGCTGAAGGCGTTGATGTAAAGTCTCAGCACGAGGCAATTAATCGAGCGGGTTACGAAGTAGTACAAATCCTTGACTATGCGCCTCATACCGCCTGGTTGCGTGCCCAATCAGGTAATATTGCAGATGCGATCGCAAAAATTCCTCAGCTAGAAGCGATACCAAAAGTTGAGAATATCGAACCTCAGATGCTTATGGAAAGAGGTTTGAGACAAGGGCGTTAATAATTCGAAATGGGTCACACTAAGGAATAGCGATGGCGTACCCACGCTTCTTTGCGGGGCGTAGCCCATTGCTTCTAATGCTGTATGTAGTTCATGTCATTTTTTCACCAATCAAATTTTATTTGCTGGAGATTTTGGTGTTTTGCATAAATAACCCAGAGAAGAGCGATAAGTACTATGAGAGCAAACAAAAAATTAACTCTTAAGTTTTAATAACTTATCAAAGTGACGGGAGGAATCAAATATAATTGGCAATTTCTCAGGTATTAAAATTTTATGCTTTTACTATTTAGTTATCTCTATTTAATAGCAGTTACTAGTAGATAAAATTAACATTTTCATCAATGAATTTGATAGTATTATTTTCTGCAAATATTTACTAGCATTTAAGTCTTGGCTGTAATTATTATTACTCATAGTCAGATTTAATTACTCGTGTTAATTAACCGTGTATATGTACAGAAATAATATTTACCTTTAATCGCTGCTATGAACAGAGTTACCACATTCTGATAAAGAAACAGGTTTAAGCTTTATAACAAAAATTCTCAGATTACAGACATAATTTTATGACAGCAAGACTAATAGTTGATCCTTGGATTAGCTGTCCTGAGCTTAATCCAAAGGCCCAACTTCGCTTATTCTGTTTTCCATGTGCGGGGGGTACAACTTCAACATATAGTACATGGACAAACAAATTACCAAAGAATGTAGAGGTTTACTTAGTTCAACTTCCTGGAAGAGGCCGTCGATTGCAAGAACCTTCCTATACCAATTTTTTACCTCTTATTCAAACTTTGGCATCAAAAATTAGACCGTATCTGAATATGCCATTTGCTTTTTTTGGCCATAGCATGGGTGCAACACTTGGCTTTGAGATAACGCGTCTACTACGTCATGAATATAATCTTAGCCCTGTTCATTTATTTGCTGCTTGTTGCCCTGCTCCCCAAAAACCAATTCTCAAACCGTTTATTCACAAAATGCCTGAAGCTAAATTCCTGGCGGAACTGTGCGATCGTTACAATGCAATTCCCAATGCGATTTTGCAGAATGAACAAATGTTGCAACTTTTCTTGCCTTGTCTACGAGCGGACTTTACTATACTAGAAACATACATTTACAAAAGTGAAATGCCACTCGAATGCCCAATCTCTGTATTTGGAGGTTTGCAGGATAAAGCAATTAGGGTTGATGCTTTAGAAGCTTGGCGTGAGCAGACTAGTAGTTACTTCAACCTGCAAATGTTTCCTGGAGATCATTTCTTTTTGCATAATTCTCAATCACTCTTTTTGCAGTCATTATCCCAACATTTAAATTACCTAGTAGCTATCAACAACAATTAAGAAGTTGAGATATAAATCTATATTTTACTAAGTAACTAAATTTATTTCAATAAACTACAAAAAATAATTTTATTGCAAAAAAGGCTATTTCTATTTTGCGTAGCTATTTTGCAATAACAAGATTGCTTGCATCGTATTTATACCATGCACTCAAACCACGTAATTTATCAATTATCCTCAAGTTTTATGACAGAATTGATCTCGACAAAATCAAATTCCCCGTTTTCTACTGGATTACCAGCTTTGTATAGCATAGCTTTTTTGTCTGGTATTTCTATAGGGCTATTTAATCCCTTTATCTCAACATTAATGGCGCAACATCAAGTTGATGATTTATGGATAGGAGCAAATTCTACGGTGTATTTTCTAGTCATAGCTTTGGGAACACCGTTCGTAGTAAAAGTATTACCCAAGTTGGGGCTTCGTAAAACTATGATGCTTGGCTTGACAATGATGGGTATTAGCGCTCCTTTGTTCACTATGACTACATCAATGCCTTTGTGGTTTATTATACGTGCTGTTATGGGCATTGCTTGTTGTTTATATCTAGTCAGTGGAAACACTGCATTGAATCACTTTTGTCATGAAGGTAATCGAGCGATCGTCAATGGTTTGAATGCTCTAGCTTTTACTTTTGGATTTGGTATTGGCCCAGTAATTGGTTCTGCTTTGTATAATGTTTCACCAAAACTGTCATTTTTGTTGGGTAGTGCTTTAATTTTTAGCGGCGTAATTGTGGTATGGATAGCTCTACCAGATAAAGCAGTTGTTTTTCAACAATCTTCACGTTCCGGAATTTTCAACAAGCTGAAACTTCCTCTTCAGGGCGCATTTGCCTATGGTTTTGCCGAATCAACGCTAGTTTCTTTATATCCTGTTTATCTGCTACGACAAAATTACAATATAGAGCAGATCGGCTATACCTTTGCTGTATTTGTAGTTGGCGGCTTGCTCTCTACTGTTCCAGTTACTCACATAGCAGACAAATTCGGCAGACTCAAAGTTCTTTTTATGAGCGTGTCTATCGTAATATTGTCGTTTTTATCTCTTTCATTGATTCAAGACTCCACTGCTACCCAGATATTTGCATTTATTGCTGGAGCTAGTATCAGCCCGATTTTTCCCTTGGCAATGGCATTAATTGGAGCAAAACTTTCTAGAAATGAACTATCTTCTGGAAGTGCTTTGTTCACAGCTATATATAGTTTCGGATGTACTGCTGGGCCTATTGCTTCATCCTTAGCCATCAAAGTTTTTGGTGATGGTTACATATTTAGCTTGACAATAATCATCTTTGCCGTGTTTTTGTTTTATGTGGGCAGACAGAATAAAAAATTTCCGTTCCGAATTGCTTAACTCGTTAATATCACTGGTGAAGAGGAAAGATTCACTGGTGCTAATGGCATATTATCCCTTGCTGGAAGCGTCATAATTGATCTATAACCAAATGTTCCTGAGCCAACTCAGATTATAGTGAATGGCACTTTCGCTTTCGGATATGGCTTGATTTGATTGAGCTATGTTGTTAGGCATTTTCGAGTAAGAAAATATCTAAATATTTAAAATCTGTGAAAAGCTCATATAGCAGTATTTTCACGGATTTTAAATTTTTGTGCTGTTTACACCGTGCTGTATTAGTCTTATAGAGACCGAAATAGACGAAACATATTCCACATAAGGCTTTTAATATATGCGATCGCAGGTAAGTAAAATAAATAAAGTCAAATTTATGGAATAGTTGCATAAATCTTTTACTTACTCCAGTTAAATATATAACAGTTCAATTACAGAACAAACGATGACAAGTTTTATTCTCTCATGTTGTAATTTCAAAGCACAACAAATGGAATCTCTGTCATCAATATATGAGCAAACAAATTGAAACAAATGGCTAATTTTTTTTGGTTAATTCTTACGTGAGCTTCTCCAAAAATTATTCTCGAAAGTTTCAATTATGGAGAATGACTGCTTCGTTAAAACACTGATGGCAGCTAAACATCAATTTGTATTTGCTGAAATGTTATGTCAAATACTCTCAGCAAAAAACAAAAGTTAAGTTAATTGCAATACCTACTACAAGTTAAACATAATCCCTGTATGAAGACACTATCTCAAGCACAAAGCAAAACCTTACCTCAACAATTTTCTTTCACTGGAAATTCCTCTGGCAATGTAATTATTGGTAATCAGAAACTCACAATCAATGATGTTGCAAGGGTAGCACGCAATGGTGCCTTAGTGTCTTTAACCGATAACGCAGACGTTTTGCAGAATATTCACGCATCTTGTGATTACATTAATAATGCTGTTGAATCTGGGGAACCAATTTACGGAGTAACATCTGGCTTTGGCGGTATGGCCAATGTTGCCATATCCCGTGAACAAGCATCTGAACTCCAAACCAACTTAGTTTGGTTCCTTAAAACAGGTGCAGGTAACAAATTACCCTTGGCTGATGTGCGCGCAGCTATGCTATTGCGTGCAAACTCTCATATGCATGGTGCATCTGGCATCAGATTAGAACTTATCAAGCGCATGGAAACTTTTCTCAACGCTGGTGTTACACCGTATGTGTATGAGTTTGGCTCAATTGGTGCAAGTGGTGATTTAGTGCCACTATCCTACATTACTGGTTCACTGATAGGCTTAGATCCCAGTTTTAAGGTTGACTTCAACGGTAAAGAGATGGATGCACCGACAGCCCTAAGTCAGCTGAATTTGTCACCCCTGACATTGTTGCCGAAGGAAGGCTTGGCGATGATGAACGGCACTTCAGTAATGACAGGTATTGCGGCAAACTGCGTCTACGATACTCAAATTTTAACTGCGATCGCTATGGGCGTTCACGCTCTAGATATCCAAGCTTTAAACGGAACCAATCAATCATTCCATCCATTTATCCATAATTCCAAACCACATCCTGGTCAATTATGGGCAGCAGATCAGATGATTTCTTTGCTAGCAAATTCCCAGTTAGTCCGTGATGAGTTAGATGGTAAACACGATTATCGTGATCACGAATTAATTCAGGATCGTTACTCACTGCGATGCCTTCCCCAGTATTTGGGGCCCATTGTTGATGGGATTTCCCAGATTGCCAAACAAATTGAAATCGAAATCAACTCAGTGACTGATAACCCACTGATTGATGTGAATAACCAAGCTAGCTATCATGGAGGCAATTTTCTCGGACAGTACGTGGGTGTGGGAATGGATCACCTGCGTTACTACATTGGGCTAATGGCTAAACATTTGGATGTGCAGATTGCCCTCCTCGCCTCACCGGAGTTTAGCAATGGACTACCACCATCTTTACTTGGCAACCGAGAACGTAAAGTCAATATGGGACTAAAAGGTCTGCAAATATGCGGTAACTCAATTATGCCACTGTTGACCTTCTATGGAAATTCCATCGCCGATCGCTTTCCTACCCATGCGGAACAATTTAATCAGAACATCAACAGTCAAGGATACACTTCAGCGACTCTAGCCCGCCGTTCTGTCGATATATTCCAGAATTATATGGCGATCGCTCTCATGTTTGGAGTCCAAGCTGTTGACCTCCGCACATATAAAAAGACTGGTCATTACGATGCACGCGTCTGTCTATCACCTGCAACTGAGCGGTTGTATTCAGCAGTCCGCCATGTAGTTGGACAAAAACCAAGTTCAGATCGCCCATATATTTGGAATGATAATGAGCAAGGTTTGGATGAGCATATTGCCCGGATTTCTGCTGATATTGCGGCTGGTGGTTTGATTGTGAAAGCAGTTCAAGATATCTGTTAACAGTTATTAGTCAATAGTGAACAGTCGGCAGTCAATTGAACTGTTGACTGTTTACTAATTTCATCCACTTATTGCATAAATTCTCTACATCAAGGCGATAAGTACAACAAGAGCTACAACTTAAATATTGCAACAACTTTTATGAATATTTCACAAAATGTAGAGCGTGGTTGCTGCCTTTTTCCTAACAAACCAGCGCTTATTTTTGAAGGCTTATATTTTACTTATAGAAAACTGAATGAAATGGCAAATCGCTTTGCCAATGCTTTACTGGGGTTAGGGATTGAGCGTGGCGATCGCATAGCATTATTATTACCAAACATTCCTGAATTTGTTATTTCCTATCTGGGGATTCTCAAGATTGGGGCGATCGCAGTTTCCATTAACCCAAGTCTGCAAAGCGATGAACTCAAGTTTATTCTCAATGACTGTGGAGCAGTTGTACTCGTAACCACAGAAACGCTGCGAGAAAAATTGCCCAAGCAGGATTTACCGCACCTCAAGCACATCTTAATTGCTGAGGGGAAAGCAGCTGACGCGATCGCATTGAGTGAATTCATGGCAAATGCTTCGTCTAGCGCCCGTGCTGTGGAGATGGAACGTGATGATCCGGCGGCGATTCTTTATACTTCTGGTACAACAGGTTTCCCTAAAGGCGCTACTTTATCTCATGGCAATGTGATTTCCAATATGCACTCCATGAATCACTGTTGCGAAATGCGCCCTAATGATCAAATTTTACTATTTTTACCGATGTTCCACTGTTTCGGGCAGAATGCAGTTCTCAATAGTGGACTTAATACCTGTGCAACTATCGTTTTACAGCGATCGTTCGACCCAGAAACGGTACTGACAACTATAAGCGAATATAATATTACAATCTTTTTTGGTGTTCCCACTACTTTTATTCTTTTATGCGATAAAGCATCTATCCGCGATTTGGATTCAGTGCGTTATTACTTCTCTGCGGCCGCAGGTTTGCCTGTAGAAATTGCCAAACGTTGGCAAGACAAGTTTGGTAAAGTCATCAACCAAGGGTATGGTCTTACAGAAACATCACCATTAGCTAGTTATAACCACGAATTGAGGTACAAACTGGGTTCTATTGGTTCACCAATTGAAAATGTCGAGATGAAGATTGTCAGCCTCGATGATGGTTGCGAAGTTGCCCCTGGTGAACTCGGCGAAATCGTTATTCGCGGTGTCAATGTCATGCTAGGTTACTGGAATCGCCCGGCTGAAACTGCCAAAGCCATTAAGAACGGATGGTTTCACACCGGTGACATTGGTCAAATAGATGAATTGGGCTACTTTTACATCGTTGACCGCCTCAAAGATATGATCAACAACGGTGGATTAAAAGTATACCCAGCCGAAGTTGAAAATGTTATTTACCAGCATCCAGGTATTGCAGAGGTAGCTGTCTACGGTGTACCAGATTCAATACTAGGTGAACAGGTGAAAGCTAGTGTTGTCCTCAAACCAGACCAAGTAGTTACAGAAGAAGAAATAATTGCATTCTGTTACCAGAAACTGGCTAAATATAAAGTTCCTAGTGCCGTCGAATTTGTCTCCTCGATCCCCAAGAACCCGACTGGCAAAATACTCAAGCGGCTACTAAGGCAAGAAAATTCTGCTGCACCTTCCCATAGTACTGTGGTTAGCAAAACTCAGACATCTGCGTCGGTAAATGTCTCTTACCAAACTGCCGAATTGATCGAAAACTGGATTATGGATTGGGTCGTGAGAAAATTGGCAGTAGCAGCCCAGTCAGTCGACCAAAGTAAATCATTTGCGGATTATGGATTGGATTCCGTTAGGGCTGTCAAGTTAGCCCAAGAATTGAGTGAATGGTTGGGATATCCCTTAGAAGCAACTATAGTCTGGAACTTCTCCACCATCGAATCTTTAGCACGTCACCTAGCCAGTCAAAAAATTCCCCAATCGACAGAATTAGCCAAGACAAAGCCAGAGTCTAATTTGCACACAGAAAGTCTGGTGGTGTCTGTAGAATTGCTTACCAACAAAGCAGAACTGGCCGAATCAGCAGACTTAAAAGCACTCTCAGACGCGGAAATAGCTGAATTACTAACCAGAGAAATTGCCACAGTTAAACAAAGGAGATTAGTATGAGTCCTAATTCAGAGAACATAAATTACCGCTTGTTACTAGAAAATGCCATTTTAGAATTGCGGCGGATGCGGTCTGAAGTTGATACTGTTGAGCAATTACAGAAAGAACCCATCGCTATTATTGGGATGTCTTGCCGTTTACCTGGGGGTGTCAATAACCCAGAGGATTACTGGAATCTATTACATAATGGAGTAGATGCCATTAGCAAAATTCCTGCACAAAGATGGCCAGTAGATGAGTTTTATCATCCAGACCCCGATGTATTGGGGAAAATGTACACCCAGCACGGCGGTTTTTTAAATGAGGTAGACAAGTTCGATGCTCAGTTCTTTGGTATCTCTCCCCGCGAAGCCGTCAGCCTCGACCCTCAACAGAGGCTACTTTTGGAAGTAAGCTGGGAAGCGCTAGAAAATGCTGGACAAGCACCAGAAAAGTTAAATGGCAGTCCTACAGGGGTATTCGTCGGGCTATCTATGGACGACTACTCACAACTGAGCTTTTATGGCGATCGCACTCAAATTGATGCCTACAATACTTTAAGTATTCTCAGAAGTATGGCGGCTGGGCGTTTGGCTTACGTCTTGGGTCTGCAAGGAGCTACCATGCAGTTAGATACAGCTTGCTCGTCTTCGCTGTTAGGGGTGCATCTAGCTTGTCAAAGCCTCCGTTCTCAAGAATGCAATATGGCTTTAGCTGGCGGTGTCAACCTGATTCTCTCACCAGATCCTTCCATTGGTCTATGTAAATTAAAAGCCTTATCTACCGATGGTCGCTGTAAAACTTTTGATGCCAGCGCCGATGGTTACGGACGCGGAGAAGGATGTGGCATAGTAGTACTCAAACGTTTATCCGATGCTTTAGCTGATGGCGATCCTATCCTGGCATTGATTCAGGGTTCAGCATACAACCATGATGGCTCTAGTAATGGTCTGACAGCCCCAAATGGTTCTGCTCAAGAAAAATTACTTCGCAAAGCCTTAGAAAATGCCAACGTCCAAGCCCATCAGATTCAATATGTGGAAACTCACGGGACTGGTACACCTTTAGGCGATCCCATTGAAGTGTTAGCCTTGGGAGCAGTATTAGGTCAAGGTCGCTCCCAAGACAATCCCCTAACTATCGGTTCGGTAAAAACTCAGGTTGGTCATTTGGAATCAGCCGCCGGAGTTGCCGGGTTAATGAAAGTTGTGTTAGCTCTCCAGCACGCAGAGATACCACCACATTTACATTTTCAACAACCTAATCCCTATATTCCTTGGGAAAAATTGCCGGTTGTGGTTCCGATTCAGCCCACCAAGTGGCCAGAAGCAGCAGACGGGCGACGCTTGGCAGGAGTCAGTTCCTTTGGCATGAGTGGTACAAATGTCCATCTGATTTTGGAAGCAGCACCAGATAACAATTCAAAATTTAAAATTCAAAATTCAAAATTAATTGAGCGTCCGCTTCATCTTTTGAGTTTATCGGCGAAAACTGAATCAGCACTACAGTCACTTGTCAGCCGCTACGAATCTTTTTTGGCAGGTGATAGCAAAGCAAATATAGCAGATATTTGTTTCAGCGCGAATACAGGGCGATCGCATTTTGACCATCGTTTGGCTGTTGTCGCTGAATCTATTCAGGACTTATGTCAACAATTGGCGGCTTTTACAGCAGGTAAAACTCCAGCCGTGAGTGGACAATTACACAACAAAAAGCGCCCGAAAATTGCCTTTTTATTTACCGGACAGGGTTCTCAGTATATAGGTATGGGGCGAGAACTCTACGAAACCCAACCGACATTCCAGCAAACTTTAGATCGTTGTGATGAAATTCTCCGTCCTTATTTAGAACAACCTTTATTATCAATTCTCTATCCTGAATCTGGGACTAGCCCTCTGAATGAGACCGCCTACACCCAACCAGCTTTATTTGCCCTAGAGTATGCAGTCTCCCAGTTATGGAAGTCTTGGGGCATAGAACCTACAGTAGTTATGGGTCATAGCTTGGGTGAATATGTTGCCGCTTGTATAGCTGGAGTTTTTAGTCTGGAAGATGGCCTAAAATTGGTTGCTGCCCGCGCTCGCCTCATGCAGTCGCTACCTCAAGATGGGGCAATGGTCAATATATTCGCCTCCCAAGCGCGAGTATTGGCAGCTATTCAACCTTATGCCGATCAAGTATCGATTGCTGCCATTAACGGCCCGGAAAGTGTCGTTATTTCAGGACAACATCAAGCAGTCGCAGCAGTGGTGTCTACTCTCCAAGGCGAAGGCGTTAATAGTGTCAAGTTAAACGTTTCCCATGCCTTCCATTCTCCTTTAATGGAACCAGTGTTAGCGGAATTTGCGCGCATTGCCTCAGAAGTCAGCTTTTCATCACCTAATATCAAACTGATTTCTAATGTTACCGGCACAGTAGTGACCACAGAAATCACCAATGCGGAATACTGGGTAAGACATTTGCGCCACTCAGTGAGATTTACTGCTGGGATGGAAACCCTTGAGCAGCAAGGTTGTGAAATTTTTCTAGAGGTCGGGCCAAAACCAATTTTACTGGGAATGGGCCGTAAGTGTCTCCCCGAAGGAGTAGGAGTTTGGCTCCCTAGTTTGCGCTCAGGACAGTCGGATTGGCAACAGCTACTTCAAAGCTTGCAGGAATTATACTTGCGTGGGGCATCAATCAACTGGTCTGGCTTTGATCAAGATTATCCCCGTCGTCGCCTAGTGCTGCCAAATTATCCCTTCCAGCGCCAGCGTTACTGGGTTGAGACATCTCATCGCCAACAGACTTTACCCACCAAGGCTAGCAAAACCCTCCACCCTGTACTTGGTCAAAGGCTAAAATTACCATTTTCTCCAGAAATTCGCTTTGAAACCCAATTTAGCCCCAATTCGCCTGCTTATCTAGAGGATCATCAATTAAACGAAGTCAGAATAGTTCCTGGTGCATCTTATATCTCGATGCTTCTATCCGCAGTTAAGGAGGCTTTCCCCAATGAATCTTGCATCATCGAAGATTTGTTGTTTCAAAATACGCTGGTTTGCCCAGATGAGGGCAGTACAACAGTTCAGTTAGTTTTGACACCCCAAACAACAGAAGAGACTTCCTTTCAAATTATTAGTTTTTTAGGTGGAGAAGCAGAAAACGAGGTTAACTCTTGGAAAACACATGGCACAGGAAAAGTCCGGCTGTTCTCGCCAGTACCCAATTTCGTAGATGTAGCAGAAGTCAAGGCTAGATGTTCTCAAGTTTTATCGGGAACGCAATTTTACTCTAGTTTTCAAGCAGTTGGCTACAGTTGGGGAACTTCATTTCAATGGCTAGAAAATATTTGGCATCAGGATGGAGAAGCTGTATGTCAAATGAAACTGCCCCAATTACCAGACGAACTCGATAACTATCAACTTTATCCGGGATTAATTGATTCATGCTTGCAACTACTCAACGTTTGCTGGGATGTTAATCCTGCCGAGCAAGTCGAGAATGACTATATGTACATTCCTTTTAGCATCGGTAGCTTTAGATTCTATGGTCGTTCCCATCCTGGTCATCAACTATGGTGTCATGGTCAGAAAACACCAACATCTAATCAGCAAAGCTTAATTGGTGACGTACATCTGTTCGACCAAAATGGGCAGTTAATCGCCGAAATCATCGGTTTTGAAGTGAGGAAAGTTCGTCGGGCAACTTTGCTGCAAAGTCTGCAAAAAGATTTAGGTGATTGGCTGTATGAAGTAGCTTGGCAATCAAAACCTCGTGAGCAAAATTATCAATTGGCACAGGCACAAGAAGGAAGTTGGCTGATATTTGCTGACCAACAAGGAACGGCGGTTAAGTTAGCAAAACTACTCAAAGAACGTGGCGATCGCACTATCTTAGTTTCTCCCGGTGCTGAATATCAAGCTGATGCACAACATTACTACATCAATCCCTCAGAACCACAAGATTTTCAGAGGTTAATTCAAGCAAGCTTAGGTAATAACCAACTTCCTTGCCGTGGGGTAGTATACCTGTGGGGGCTGGAGGAGACGCTGGAGACTTTAAATACTGGCTGTGGTAATGTGCTGCATTTGGTTCAAGCCTTGGCAAAATCAACTTGGTCTAAGTCTCCCCGTCTGTGGTTAGTCACCAGAGGAACCCAGCCAGTAGAGCCAATGTCCGATGCTTTAGCCATAACTCAGGCTGCTTTGTGGGGCTTGGGACGTGTTATTCCCTTAGAACATCCAGAATTATCATGTGTGCGGTTGGATTTAGACCCAGTTGGTAATGGGAACGAAATTGAAGAATTATTAGCAGAGTTGTGCTTCCCAGACCAAGAAGACGAAGTGGCATTTCGTCAAGGAGTGCGGAAAGTCTCGCGGTTAGTGCGTCGCCAAGCTCAAACCCCGTCGAATCAACTGGCAATTGGTGAAGATGGGACTTATTTGATTACGGGTGGTCTAGGGGCGCTAGGGCTACAAGTCGCCCAGTGGATGGTAGCACAAGGAGCTAAAAACTTAGTTTTAACTAGCAGGCGTGGAGTGGTTGGTGATACTCAAGTAGCTATCAATCAACTACAGCAAGCAGGGGCAAAAGTTCTAGTTGTCACAGCAGATGTGTCTAACTCTGAAGATGTGGCTCAGGTGTTAGAGGGAATCAAAACTAACTATCCACCTCTACGGGGTATTTTTCACGCGGCTGGTGTCTTAGATGACGGGGTATTACTGCAACAAAATTGGAGCCGCTTTGCGAAAGTGCTTGCTCCCAAGGTGCAAGGGGCATGGAACCTGCACACATTGACCAAAGACCTACCTTTAGATTTCTTTGTCTGCTTCTCCTCGGTCGCCTCATTACTTGGTTCACCCAGCCAAGGAAACTATGCAGCCGCTAATGCCTTCATGGATGCCTTAGTTCATTATCGTCGAGGTTTGGGTTTGCCAGGTTTGAGCATTAACTGGGGGCCTTGGGCAGAAGTTGGGATGGCAGCAGATTTAGATAGTCGTAGCCAAAAGCGCATAGCTGAGAGTGGTTTTGCTACCATGTCCTCAGAATTAGGAATGCAACTACTGGGAGATTTATTGAGACAAGATGCCACCCAAGTTGGCGTGATGTCAGTTAATTGGGCGAAATTCCTCCAGCAATTTCCACCAGGAGGTGCAGCACCGTTAATTTCCGATTTAGCTCCCCAAACCCAGCCACAAACAAATTCTGCACAATCAGCCAAACAACTTGAACTTCTGCGTCAATTAGAGGAAACTATTGCTAGCGATCGCCAGAATGTTTTGATTGCTTACATTCAAACTGAGGTTGCCCAAGTTCTCAGGTTTGAAGCAGCTTATCAACCAAATCCTCAACAGGGCTTTTTCGATATGGGGATGGACTCTCTCATGTCCATCGAGTTGAAGAACCGACTAGAAACCAGCTTAGGAAATTCTCTGCCTTCGACTTTGACCTTTGAATATCCCACAATTGAATCCTTGGCTGAATATCTGCTCAACAATGTAATTTCCTTGAATGTACCAGAGCCAGTTGTGGTGGAGCCGCAAATAGAGACTGAAGTGCAAACTAATTTGTTAATAGATATTCAGCAATATTCTGAAGACGAATTAGCAGCATTAGTTGACCAAGAATTAGAGGCTTTACTTGGTGTCTGAAGTAATTACTTATGAACTTGCGTAAATCACCTGCTTAACTCTGATAAGTCTACAAAAGACATTCATCTATTTATTTACACAGCTAAATGAGTCTGGTTTCAGACTCAATTTCTTTGTCTATTAATTACGCAATTTCTTAAAATGAGTAACACTTCAGACATCAACCAATTATCTCCATTACAACGTTCAGTTTTAGCCTTAAAAGAAATGCGTGCCAAGTTGGACGCAGTGGAGAACGCCAAGACAGAACCAATCGCCATTATTGGGATGAACTGTCGCTTTCCTGGAGGAGCCGACTACCCTGAGAAATTCTGGGAATTACTCCACAATGGGGTAGACACTATCACTGAAGTTCCGGCTGACAGATGGGACGTAGATGAGTATTACAATGCAAATCCCAACACTCTGGGGAAAATTTACACCCGCTATGGTGGCTTTATTAAACAGGTAGATCAATTTGATCCTCATTTCTTTGGACTTTCCCCTCTAGAAGCAGCCAGCATGGACCCCCAACATCGGTTACTTTTGGAGGTAGGCTGGGAAGCCGTCGAAAACGCCGGACAATCCCCAGAGGAATTAAACGGCAGCCAGACGGGAGTCTTTATGGGACTCTTTATGGAAGATTATTCCCGATTTAACCTATATTCTGGCGATCATAACCGCATTGATGCTTACAGCAGTTTAGGAAATGCTCGGAGTATTGCCATCGGTCGCCTAGCTTATGTCCTGGGCTTGCAAGGCCCTGTGATGCAGTTAGACACAGCTTGTTCTTCTTCTTTGCTAGCGGTACATCTAGCGTGTCAGAGCTTGCGCTCAGGTGAGTGCAATATGGCTTTAGCTGGTGGAGTCAATTTGATATTAGCACCGGAAGCCTCTATTGGTCTGAGTAGAATGAGGGCGCTGGCTCCAGATGGTCGTTGTAAGACTTTTGATGCCAAAGCTGATGGTTATGTGCGTGGAGAAGGCTGTGGCATAGTTGTACTCAAGCGTTTATCAGATGCGATCGCTAACAATGATAATATCTTGGCTGTGGTGCGAGGCTCGGCAGTTAATCACGACGGTGCTAGCAGTGGTCTCACAGTACCCAATGGGCTAGCTCAAGAGAAATTAATTAATCAGGCACTCACCAACGCTAAGGTAGCACCAGAACAAATTAGTTATGTAGAAACCCACGGTACAGGTACATCTTTGGGAGATCCCATTGAAGTGAGAGCTTTAGGCTCAGTGTTGTGTCAAGGACGTTCTCCAGAGCAACCTTTGCTGATTGGTTCCGTAAAAACTCAGTTGGGTCATTTAGAATCAGCTGCGGGAGTTGCCAGTTTAATGAAAGTGGTGCTGGCTTTGCAAAATGCAGAGATACCGCCACATCTGCATTTACAACAGCCCAGTCCTCATATTCCTTGGGACAAACTTGCGGTTGCTGTGCCAACTAAGCCAACTCCATGGCCGGCAGTCAACGGGAAACGCTTGGCTGGGGTTAGTTCTTTTGGTATGAGTGGCACTAATGCCCATCTGATTATCGAAGAAGCACCAAAACTGAAATTAGAGCCGCCGAAAACTGAGCGTCCACTCCACCTGCTGAGTTTATCGGCCAAAACTGAGGCAGCACTACTGGCAATGGCTAGCCGCTATGAATCTTTTTTAACATCCCATCCAGAAACATCTTTAGCAGATATTTGTTTTACAGCTAACACCGGGCGATCGCATTTTGAACACCGTCTTGCTGTTGTCGCTGCATCTAATGCAGGCTTGCGCGAACAACTCACAGTTTTTGCTAGCCAAAAGCAGACCAGCACGTTAGTCAGTGGTCAAGCACAGAAGAAGCGTTCCAAAGTAGTGTTCATGTTTACAGGGCAAGGTTCTCAGTATGTGGAAATGGGACGGCAACTTTACGAAACCCAGCCGACGTTCCGTAAGACTTTAGACCGATGCGATGAAATTTTGCGTCCCTATCTTCAGCAACCTTTGTTGTCAGTACTTTACCCCACATCGGATGTTGCTTCCCCCTTGAATGAAACAGCATATACTCAACCAGCACTATTTGCTTTAGAGTACTCACTCACTGAACTATGGAAATCTTGGGGAATTGTACCAGATGCAGTCATGGGTCACAGTGTGGGTGAATATGTAGCCGCTTGCGTTGCTGGAGTGTTCAGCTTGGAAGATGGGCTGAAATTAATCGCCGAGCGGGGGCGTTTAATTCAATCTCTACCCCAAAATGGCATGATGGCGGCAGTGTTCACCAATGAAGCACGGATGAACGGCATTCTAGCTGCTTACACAGGGCAAGTGGCAATTGCCGGGATTAATGGCCCAGAAAATATCGTTATTTCTGGAGCCAGAGAAGCTGTCCAAGCAGTGCTGAAAGAATTGGCAACTCAAGGAATTAACGCCCAACCATTGCAGGTTTCTCACGCTTTCCACTCCCCTTTAATGGCTAGTATCCTCGATCCCTTTGAGCAGATAGCTAGCTCGGTGCAGTTTCAAGCGCCGCGTATTCCCCTAATCTCGAATTTGACTGGACAAATATTTAAATACCAAGAAATTCCCAATGCAACTTACTGGCGACAGCATCTGAGAGAAGGAGTAAGATTTTATGCCGGCATCAAGAC
Organism: Nostoc sp. C110; assembly: GCF_043099725.1. GTDB lineage: Bacteria > Cyanobacteriota > Cyanobacteriia > Cyanobacteriales > Nostocaceae > Nostoc > Nostoc muscorum_A. The sequence goes on from NZ_CP171148.1 coordinate 6,845,977, forward strand.
GCTACATGAACAAGGGTATGAAATCTTTGTAGAAATGGGGCCGAGTAACACATTAGTAGGCATGGGTAAAAGATGCTTGCCAGAAGGTACAGGCACTTGGCTAACTTCTCTGAAAAAAGGACAACCGGACTGGTCACAATTGCTTGCTAGTTTAAGTGAGTTGTACATCAGGGGTATAAAAATCAATTGGACTGCATTTGACCAAGGTTATCAGCGTCGCCGCCTAGCACTACCAACCTACCCATTTCAACGCCAACGCTACTGGGTGGAAAACCTAACGCGAAACCTAACCCCCCAGCCCCCTTCCCTACCAGAGGAGAATTCAAAACCTCTCTCCTTGCAGGAGAAAAGTCTGCCAGCTATTTCCCAAGTCAAAGCTTTGCCAAGAATTCCTCTGGCTGTACCATCGAATTGGTTTCATAATTGGCAATGGACTCCAGAGGTGTCAAGCCAATCTCAAGATATTCCTTCAGGGGCAATTTTGATCTTTAGCGATCGCCACCAAGTAGGAGAAAATTTAGAAAAGCTGTTCGACTCTAAAAAGTACACGACATATTTTGTCACCCCAGGGGAGAGCTTTAAGCAAACAGCACAATATTTCACTATTAATCCGGCATCCATTGAAGACTACGAACAGCTAATTAAAAATATCAAAGCAGACGGTGTTACAGTCACCGCAGCCGTGCATCTGTGGAACTACAGTTTGTGGGCAACATCCCCAGGACAATTACTAGAAAATGACCGCCTGCTCAATGAACGTGTTTACAGTCTTTTGTTTTTGACACAGGCGCTAGTCAAACATTACCCAGCATCTCCCCTCAATTTCTTAGTGGTAACTCAAGGTGCTTATCCAATATCTCCAAATGATTCCCTACACGGTGTACATCAATCTATGGCAGGTGTACTGGCGCAGGTGGTGGCACAAGAAAATCCTCAGATTAAAGCAAAAGTCGTAGATTTTAACCAGGATGTCTATCTACCTGAAAAATTAGCCGATATTTTGTTCCAGGAAATGAAGGCAGCCCCTACTGGTGAAGGTATTGTTGCTATCCGTAATGGTCAACGGTTGAGTCGTACCCTGGAAAGAATTAATGTACCTACAGATAACAATTCTCTACCTTTGTCGGCAGGAGAAACCTGGTTGATTACTGGTGGTACCAGTGCTGTCGGGACAGAAATAGCCTTAGCTATGGTTCGTCAAGTACCGATCAATTTGGTGCTAACCGGTCGCCATCCCCTCCCCCCCAAACAAGAATGGCAATCTGCTAGTCATGATGCGTCTACCCAGCAACGTATCCAGGCAATTCAGCAATTAGAGCAACTCGGAGCTACAGTCATGTATCAGGCTGTGGATGTGACAGATGCCTTGGGGATGAAGCAATTAATCGAGAATATCAAATCTCGCTTTGGTAATCTGGATGGAGTCATCCATGCGGCGGGTGCAGTTGACCACAGCACCTTTAAATTACTGCAAAAACAACCTGCCTCAATCACCAAAGTTTTAGCCCCGAAAGTCCAGGGAACCATCATCCTTGATACTGTTACCCGTAACGAACCCCTAAAATATTTTGTGTTGTTGTCCTCGGTTTCCGCTTCCAAAGCCGAATGGGGAACCGGCATGGGCGATTATGCCGCAGCCAACACTTTTCTCGATAGTTATGCCATCTACCGGACACAGCATGGCGGTCAAGGACGCTCCTTGGCTCTGAATTATTCCCTATGGAGCGATCGCGGTATGGGCGCTCTTTTAGGAGCATCAACTTTATTAATGGTAAAATCCAAAGGTTTAAATCCTCTGGAACCAGAGCCAGCTGCTAATGCCTTTATTCAGGCTCTATCTTTGGATGCTTCTGGTGTAATTCACATCATTGACTTAATTGCTCAAGCCACCCCAGAAATAGCACCAAAATCCTCCACGAGCCAACCACAAACTAAATCTCGCAATCTGCGACAGCTTGTCCGAGAAGTTTTGCTGCAACATTTACGTATTCCGGAAGCACAGGTGGAAGGACATAAAACTTTCCAAGAAATGGGGTTAGATTCTGTTGGGACTGTAGAAGTTGTCCAACATTTAGGGACAACTCTGGGTGAGGAATTATTTCCGACTTTACTGTTTGAATATCAAACACCAGATGACCTGGTAGATTATTTACAAAGCAAGTACGGTTATTCTGTGAAGACTAGCACGAGCGCGACAGACCACGCCCCGACTAGCCCGGAAGCCGAAAAATCAGCGCCCCCAAATGTCGCCACCCAGGAAAAATACCAAGACGTTCCCGAACAAGACATTGCTATCATCGGCATGGCTTGTAAAATACCAGGAGCTGATAACTTAGAACAGTACTGGGATTTACTCAATGCAGGCCGCTCTGTCATTCAAGATGTGCCTCAAGACCGTTGGTTCAACCAACACTACTTTGAAGCCAAAGGAAACTCTCCGCAAGCAAAAATATCCAAACGTGGATGCTTTGTAGATAGTCCCTTCGACTTTGACCCGATGTTCTTTGGCATCTCTCCCAAGGAAGCTACGGCAATGGACCCACAACAGAGGTTGTTCCTAGAGCTTTCTATGCAGGCCTTACAACAGGCAGGCTACGGCGGCAAATATCGCCCAGATAATATCGGTGTGTTTGTTGGTTGTGGACAAAATACTTACATCGAACACTTCACCAATTATCAGTATTACGAGGAATTACATCAGCGCTTGCAAGAGAGTTCTTGGTTTGATCACCTTCCTGCTGAAGATCGTCAGCATTTGCTCAATACCCTCTCACAAGTACTGCAACCAAGTGAAATTCTCCCTGAGTCAGCAGCAGGTAACGAGGTCAACGAATTAGCGGCACGAGTTAGCCATTGCCTGAACCTCAAGGGGCCAAGTATGGCAGTTAGCACAGCTTGTTCTTCTTCTCTGGTGGCATTACATATTGCTTGCGAAAGTCTGCGTTCTGGTCAAACTGGCATGGCAATCGTCGGTGGGGTAAATTTAAATCTCAGTCCTAGTCCTTTCACTTTTTTACGTAAGGCACAGGCTCTTTCCCTCAGTGGAACCTGCTATCCCTTTGACCGCCGTGCTAATGGCATCGTTTTAGGAGAAGGTGCAGGCGTATTAATTATCAAACCACTCAAGCAGGCTTTGGCAGATGGTGACTTGATTCATGCTGTGATTAAAGGTTCCGCAGTGAATAATGATGGTCACTCCCAGGGAATAACCGCTCCCAATCCCAAAGGTCAAGCAAAAGCCATCCGCCAAGCTTACAACAGTTGTGGCGTAGATCCCCGGACTATCTCCTACATTGAAACCCACGGTACAGGTACTCTCCTGGGCGATCCAGTAGAAGTAGAAGGGATGACACAAGCTTTCCGTAGCTTTACTGATGAAAAGGGATTCTGTACCATTGGTTCGGTTAAATCCTCCATTGGTCATTTGCTGTCTGCTTCCGGGATTGTCAGCCTGATCAAAGTGGTACTGGCCATGCAGCACGGCAAAATTCCCCAAACTGTAGGTTTTGAGGAGCCTAATCCCCATATCAATTTTGCTGACACACCTTTTGCTGTGGCGGGTAAGAGTATACCCTGGTCGCCAAATGGCAACCCATTACGTGCAGGTGTGAATGGATTTGGATTTGGTGGCACGAATTGTCACGTTATTCTTGAGGAATCCCCAATAGTAGCTAATTTACAGTCCCCGGTCACAAGTTCATCTCCTGATTTGTTATGTCTGACTGCACGGAATCAACAAGCACTTCAAGAAGTAGCTAGACAACTACGCGAACACATCATTCATCATCCTGAACAAGAATCTTCTCAAATCTGCTTTACTCAGAATAATGCCCAAAAGGAATTACCTTACAAGGCGGCTTTAGTAGTCAATGACCGCCAACATCTGCTCAATTATCTGGAGGCTATCTGTTTGGCACAAACACCAGCAGATACATATACAGGTCGAGCTAACCCCCAGCGCACAACACCGTTTCACTTAATATTAGATGGAACTAGTGCGATCGCTCCTGCAGAAGTAGAAACTTTAGGTAAACGTTTCCCCCAATTCCAAGAAGCTTACAATAGCGTGCGTGCCGGATTAAATAAGATGAGCGAACAGGCACATATATTTGCGGTGCAGTACGCTTGGGGACGCTTGTTGATGTCTTTGGAATTACAACCCACTAGTTTATTAGTAGAAAAAACCGGTATCCTAGTAGGAGCTACACTGCGGGGAATGTTGACATTAGAGCAGGCGATCGCTTTGCTCCTACAAATAGAAGGACAAAAAGGTCTGATTGCTCATAATGTGTCCGCAAAAGAACGGTTAGCATCAACCTGGACTTGCCCATTAGTTACTTCACAAGGAATTTTCAGCCATTCTGACACAATTTCCACGGCTCAACTGGTAGCCCTGGTGCAAGTATCTGAACAGTTAAATGCAGATGTCTGCCAAGATGTCATCTCCAAAGAAAGTGTTTACCTACACTTGGGAGATTCATTAGCTCTCAAAGAACAATTAGCAAGTTTGGATGAACAGGGAGTCTGGATATATCTAGATAAAGGACAACCAGTGGTGGGACGTGTGTTGACAAGTCTGGCCAGGTCTTATGTAGCAGGGGTGAGGTTTAATAGCATACCCTTATTTCCTCAAGGTCTACGTCGGGTGCTGCTGCCTACTTATCCTTTCGATCGTAAAACCTACAGAGTATCATTAGTTGATAGCACTCAGGAAAATCAAGCAACCTCCATACCTGCGGCTGAATTATTACCACCACGCCCAGACAATCAGCATCAGTCAAATGCCAAAGTTTTGGAAACCCATCCAGTAACAGTAGCCCAAACTCGACTGTTGCCCATAGAACAACTATCTCCACTCACCGATAGCCAACGCCAGTCAAGTTACGCTAAGTTGACTCAGGACTTGAAGATTGTGGACAATAGCCAACAGCCACGACTATTGCCCATAAAACAACCATCCCCACTCACAGACAGTCAACGCCATTCAAGCTACGCCAAGCTGGCTGAGGACTTGAAGATTGTGGACAATAGCCAACAGCCAAGGCATCCGGTAGCAGTAGCCCAAACTCGACTGTTGCCAATGGAACAATTGTCTCCACTCACGGACAGCCAACGCCAGTCAAGTTACATCAAGCTGGCTCAGGATTTGCAGAGATTTGGTAAATAGGCTGAAGTTATTAGTATAAAAAACTCTACCCCCTCGTGGGTAAAGTTTCATCAGAGGTCTGTAATCAGTGGTAGAACAGCTAATAACTGGCCACTAACACCCACAGAGCAATAAAACTTCCAAAATTAGTTAGGAAGCAATAGACAAAGAAAGCTAACCCTTTGTTTTATTGCTCCTAACTTTTTGCATAAATAGCCCAGATCAAGGCGATAAGTAAAATAACAAGAGCGAAGATTAATTTTTCTCGTAATTCTTATCCATTCAAATTTAGTTTTGTATGAATAACTAGACTTAAAAACAATACTTACTTAATTAGGTAAGATGTTGGAAATTTTTATTGCGAACATTAATTTTTTTAGAGGATGCAATGAGTACTAAGAGCTTAGAATTGCCTATTTTCTCCCTAGTTGCCAAAATTACTGGACATGATGCAGAAGAATTAGAACGAGATATGTTTTTGGAGGGTAACTTAGGATTAGATTCCATCAAAATGATGGAATTATTGAATGGATTAGTTGCACTAATTCCCCAAGAAATACAACCCAGATTTATGGAGACATTGCCTTTGCAAAATTTGATGCAATTGCAAACTTTGGGCGATGTCGTGCAAATAGCTGATAAGTGCTTAGTTTCCCAAATAGATAATTCTGATTCTTCGCCATCTGCAAGTATTATCAATCAAAAGGAGCAGAAAACAGAGAAGGTTGAGATTCTTTCTGGACAATATTTTCATTTACTCGGTCATTGGGTAGTAAATTCAATTAGCTTATTTTCCACTCTCCGTTTACGAGGTGATTTTGATTCAAACGTTGCTTGGCAGTCTTGGAAAGACTTGCTGAATCGTCATCCGATGCTGCGATCGCGCTTTATCATTCCTCCCGATACTACCAGATTCAAGGATTACGAAATGGTAGTTATGGAAAACCCCACTCCTCCTGATATACCCGTTACTGATATCAGACATCTTCATAGTGAGGCTCAAGAACAACTAATTAATGATGAATTGCATCGCTGCCTCAATTATGAATGGCAAATGACAGAGTGGCCACTACATCGATTTTTTGTTTTTCGGCTGGAAGATTCAGTCTATCAACTGGTGTTAGCCAACGAGCATCTCATTTCTGATGCCCTGGGATGTCATGTAATCTTACGCGAATTTATGGAAATCTACCGCGCTCATATCTGCGGTGAACAACCTAATTTGCAGCCACCTACAACCGTTCAAGATTACAGCGAATTGGTGCAATCAATTAATGCTTGGCAAGACCCAGAAGAAGACAAAGCACTGGTCGAGTATGTAAATCGACGAGGCAAAGATTCTTATTTATGGAATCCCACAGGAAATGCCATGACATCCCTGTGTCCAAAATTCCATAATCGCAGATTTTCCTTAGGAAAGGCTATCACTAATCAACTAATTGCCCAAACTCGTGAATGGCGATTACCACTGAACTCTCTACTAGTGGGTGCATTTGTGCGGGCTGTTGCCAAGTTTGAGAAGTCTAAAAACGAACCGATTATGGTTCAAGTTCCCACCAGTGGGCGGGTTTATCCAGGCATAGATGCTTCTGATGTGGTGGGTAGTTTTGCTCAGAATTTGTCCATTAGCCTAGACTTACCAGCACCGAATGAAGATTGGCAACGGCTGTTAAACCGCGTTCATCAGGAAATCCAACAAGGGTTGGTTAACGGTTATGACCGCGCCCAAACTCGTCAAATGGCGATCGCTTTCCGAGACAATATTGTTTTAGAAGATGGCAAAATCCCTGAGCGGATGTTACCTATGTATCGCCGCATACTGAAATCAAATTTATACTGTCCATTTACAGGACAGACTAATATTAAAAACAAATATGGTCCCATAGATGTAATCGATTATCGCGCAGGTGGTATTAATGCTGCGGGAACAATTGATATCTTGCAAGAAATATTTGACGACAGTTTACATTTGTTCGCTAGCTACGACAGTAACTTTTTCCCTGAGTCTGTTATCGATGAATTGATGCATGAATACATTACCCAAATCAAGGAATTAGCCTCACTAAAAATCCCATCTCAGCAACTAACACAGCCACTACCCAAAACACAAACAGATGTAAATATAGCCCAGCTTCTGCAAGAAATCGCCGCAGAAATCTGCCATTCCCAGATTACTGACAATGATATGGCTAAGGATTTGGAAGCAGAATTGGGAATGGATTCTTTGGAACTCATCCGCATTGTTACGAGGCTAGAAAAACGGTTAGGCAAAGTAAATCGTCAAGCCTTGCTTTCTTGTCGCAGTCTCCAAGAAATGGCTGTGCTACTTGGTAAGAAACAATCATCTTCTTTACAAAACCAATCAATTGTCAACAATCAACAACCTCAAGAAATTCCTTACTGGGAAATTATCGAGCAAGCCAAGCGTACTCCCAATGCCATAGCGGTGACGGATGGGGAAACTCAAATTACCTACGCAGAGTTGAACCGTCTTTCCAATCAGGTGGCTAATTATTTGCAGGCTCAGGGAGTTAAACCAGGCGTGTTTGTGGGGATCATGACACGACGCGGGCCTTTGATGTTTGTGGGGATTCTCGGTATTCTCAAAGCAGGCGGAACTTACGTTCCTTTAGATCCTATATATCCTCATGAACGGATTAAGTACATACTAGAACACGCCCAAATCGGAATTTTGCTAACAGAAGATCGCTTGACAAACAAGTTAGCAGAATGCCTGACTGAGCAGTTACCTTTAAATACTTTGATGTTCTTAGATGAGGGTATTTTTGAGCAAGGTAAAGCTTGGACACAGTTAAACAAAAAGACTTGGGCGCGTTGTTCAGACATAGCTCCTGCCAATGTTAATACTCCTGATGACTTGATGACAGTACTGTACACCTCTGGTTCTACAGGTAAACCTAAAGGAGTGATGCTCAACCATCGGGGTTACATGAATCGCCTGGTTTGGATGCAGAATGCTTTTCAATTGCGTTATGGCGATCGCGTTGCCCAAAAAACATCTTGCTGTTTTGATATATCAGTATGGGAAATATTTTGGCCTTTGATGGTGGGAGCTACTGTTTATTCTGTGGAAACAGAAACAGTCAAAAATCCTTGGCTCTTAGCACAGTGGATTAAAGACAACCAAATCAATGTCATGCACTTTGTTCCTTCCCTATTTGGAGAATTTTGTAACGCTTTAGAATCAGAATCATGGACTTTTCCCGATTTGCGTTGGTTAGTCTTTAGTGGTGAAGCTTTACCTGTACCTTTTGTACAACGTTGGATTGATAAGTATGGCATGAGTGTTGGTTTAGCCAATCTTTATGGCCCCACTGAAGCTTCCATTGATGTCACCGCACACATTATTCGTCAACGTCCAGGCGAACAAGAAATCTGCATTCCTATAGGTAAAGCTATAGATAATGTGTATATCTTAATTTTGGATGAACAGATGCAGCCATTAGCCCCAGGAAAAATGGGAGAACTCTGGATTGGCGGTGTGCAATTGGCTAAAGGTTATCTCAAAGATCCACAACGCACAGCAGACGCATTCCGGCTTAATCCCTTTTCTCACGTTCCAGGGGAATATTTATACAAAACCGGCGATTTAGCTATGGAATTGCCCGGTGGCAGTTTCGAGTATCATGGACGCATTGACCACCAAATTAAAATACGTGGTTTCCGTGTAGAACTGGGTGAAATCGAAAGTGTTCTCAATAGCCATCCTGCGATTAATGAAGCTGCCGTTTTAGCTGTAGATTACGAAAATGGTCAAAAACGGTTAATAGCTTGCTTGGCTGGTTCTCAAGTAGATAATCAACAAATTAAGGAATTCCTGGCTCAACGCTTGCCTGATTACATGATTCCTCACCGATGGGAATGGCTAGCCAGTCTACCTAAAACCCACAATGGGAAGCTAGACCGCAAGGCTATTTTGGCAGCTATCACCCAAGAAAAGCCAACAGTATCCCAGGAATACTTACCTTTAGGCCCTGCTCAACGTTGGTTAGTGAAATACTTTGAGCCTCCATATCAATGGAATGGGTACACACGTTTTCTTTTCCATCAACCATTAGACGCAGAGATATTTAACCAAGCTCTCAATGTTGTACTAGAAACTCATCCTGCTCTACGGACTGTGTTTGTGCAACGAGATCAACAATGGTGGCAACAGTTAATTTCCCCAGAGCAAAAGTTGAGTGCTGAATTCTACGATGGTAGTCATCTTACATCTGCACAGCGAGACAGTGAAATCCACAACCGGATACAAGAAATAGCTCAACAGTTTCAAATCAACCAATGGCCGCTGATGAAAGTAATCGCGATCAAGGTGAATGAATCCTGCTACGATATCTCGCTGGTTGGACATCATATCATTGGTGATTTGCTGAGTACTGGGGTGATTTTTAATCTCTTATGGTTGACCTACAGCGATTTGCTGGGGAACAGAACTCAGAGTTCTCAGCCTCTCCCTTCGATACCTTCTTATATAGACTATGTGCGTGTGCTGATGCAGGCGGAACAACAAGGAGCTTTGACAAGTCATGTAGATTATTGGAAATCTCAATTTCCTTCTCAGGAATATACCTTCCAAGTTCCCTTTGACCATCAAAAGGGAGCTAATTTAGAAGCTTCCGCCGCCAGCGAAAAATTTACTCTGTCCAAAAACAGTAGTAACATTCTGTTACGTGAAGCCAAGCAGTATTACAAATGTAATGTCTACACGTTGCTACTTTCTACCTTGTATCGGTTGATGGCTGAGTGGAGTGGACAGCCTTGGGTAGTCGTTAGCCATCGCAGCCACGGCAGAAATCTAGATAGCACGCACACGTTTTTAAATAGTGTTGGTAACTTTGCGATGAATTTCCCTGTCGGGGTTAATGTAGGACGTTCCATCAAGTGGGAGCAAACCACTAAGGAAATCCAAGGCAAATTTAACGAGTTGCCGATGAATGGTATAACTTTCGATTGGATTTCTGAGCAGCTTCCTCATTATGTTTATCCCGATAACAATCTCACACCAGTCAGAGCTAACTACTTAGGAAATCGTACTGCTCCCCCCTTAGAACTGTTTGAGTTTATTGAGGAAGATAGAGATAGTCGGTTGTCCTCCCCTGACCAGAAACGTACAGCGTTACTAGAGTTTTTCTTCTCCATCACCGATGGCACTGTTCACTTAGAAATCGAATACTCTCGCAATTTCTATCTGCCTGCAACTATTCGTAGACTTGGCGATCGCTATTTGGAACTTATGGCAGAGATGCTAGCCGTTGTACCTTTAGTAGGCAATGGTGTAGAAGTGACAAATCACTTTCACAAATCCTACTAGGGTGGCAAACTTTCCATCGGTCTTTCCCCCATTCTCTAGTACAGATGCAATTAATCGCGTCTGTACGCCTTCCACACTCCCTATTTTCAAGCTAGATTGCAGTATCTCTACAAAATATCACACCAGTGATAATATGATGCTGAAAATGTCAAGAAAGCTTCGTTAAAACCTCAAATATGCGTACTTATCAACTGTCTAAACTTATTGGACTCACCACCTTTGTAGCCTTATCTGCAACTGCACCAGCTCAAGCCGCAAACTTAAGCTTTGACTACAACCAACTACAATTTATTAAATCACGACCAATAGCATCTAGTAATTTTCTGGGGTTAAATGGATCGCCGACTGAAAATCAAGGTTTTGTGCCTTTCTATAATCCAGATCCTTCGGCTCCAGATCACGGTCATAAGGAAATCGGTTTGAATTCGCGTCGAGATTTCCCCGGTTTCAACAACGCCCCATATTACGGAACTGGTCGCCAAGGAAGTCCGGAAGAACCTGCTAGCGGTGCTACCAGAATGACAAGTTTGATTAGCATTAATAGCTTCCCTACCTTTGGTCAGTACCTGACAAATTACGGCATCCCACTCAATGATATTGGCTTTGTATTTGGTCAAAAGAGCGATCGCGATTTTAACCAAACTTGGAATTTAGGTGCAGATATATTTGGTCAAGATTGGTACGCTGATCCTAATACACCGCTTGAGGAAAGAATTTATAAAGCTAATCCAAATGATGTTGAAATAGCACTCTACAGTGGCAATACTAAAATAGTCGACTTTGGATATTCTGATTTTTATTCAATTGTCGATTATGGTTCTACACCATCATTTGATGATGATTTTGAAAGTAGTTTTACCAACCCAATTGCAGCAAAAGAAGCATCTGACTTAGATCCATTACTGGCAGGTTTAGCCACAGCTTTTTTAAATGATGTTAATGCTGGTGGTGGTGGAGTGCAGATAGTTAACGAGAACTTTGGAGAACTGGATATTAATTTTGCAAGCGGGAATGGATACGATATGATACTTCTGCCATACCCGATGCAAATTCGCGCAGTTGCGCTGAAAGCAGTTCCAGAAGCTTCTTTTTCTTGGGGAATATTTATGTTTGGAGTTTTGGTTGCTGTGTCCCAGCGCAAGAAACTACAGAACTGACAATTACCCATAATTAGTTTTAGTTATCAAAATTATCCCAATTGTTCCAAGTAGAGACATTGTATTGCAACGTCTCTACTACCTAATCAGGTGTTCCTTATCTCATGTAATCATGTCAAAAATAAATTCCTTTATGTCTATCAAAGCACTTTACCGAACTGCTGGTCTGGTATTAATTGTTGAAAGTCTACTGCTGTTTGTGCCGGTTTTTATTCTTGGTGCAGCAATCAACTGGCCAGCTAGCCTTGGTGAACCTGCTAGCATCATGTTGCCACTATTAATTAAAAAAGCTGAACCAGTCAGAATTGGTTATCTGATTTATCTTCTTTATTCACTACTTTTTTGGGTAGTAGCTTTATTAACTGCTCGTGTCGTTAGCAATGGGGAAACCAACCCTGTATGGCTCCAAGTGGCAACAGGTTTTGGAATCGCATCTACTGTCACTCGTTGCCTGGGCATTATTCGCTGGTTAGTACCAATGCCAGCTTTAGCGCAAGTTTATGCTGACCCTGCAATCTCTGCACAAACTCGTGAAGCGATCGCTGTTGTCTATAAAACCCTCAATGACTACGCTGGCTCGGTCGGTGAAGTATTAGGTGTTAGCCTGTTTACCGTATTGTGGTTAGTAATTATCTCAATTTACTTATTACGTTCAAGAATACTACCACGTTGGCTAGGAATCTTTGGGATCGTCGCTGCTCTGTTTCTAGCAACTCAATTAATAGAACTATTTGGGGTGGATTTAGGAGCATTTATTAGCGTGTCAGTAACTATGCTCCAACTCTGGTTTTTGGCCGCAGGTATAACCTTATTAAGACACAAAAACGTCCAAGTTTAAATGAAGCCTGGCATTATTATCTAAAAAAATAATTCTCCTAATATCAAAACCAAGCCATGAACACAACAGAAGAACTCCATGTAATTTTTGGTACTGGCCCCCTAGCACAAGCCGTCATGCGCGAACTGCTAGCTCGGAACAAACGGGTGCGTATGATTAACCGCAGTGGTAAAGCAGACATACCCTCTAATGTGGAAATCATCGCCAGCGATGCTTATAATTCCGAAAATACACGAGCGGTTACTACTGGGGCGACAGTCGTTTACCAATGTGCCCAACCACCCTACACCCAATGGCCAGAGTTTTTTCCCTCATTGCAAGCTAGCATTGTCGAAGGGGTAGCCACCAGTGGCGCAAAGCTTGTTGTGGGAGATAATCTCTATATGTATGGCCCTGTCAATGGTGCGTTGCGGGAAGATATGCCGAATGCTGCAACCACCCGCAAAGGGCGCGTCCGTGGGCAGATAGCAGAGGCGCTTTTGGATGCACACCGTAGAGGTATTGTACGAGTTGCTATTGGTCGAGCATCGGACTTCTATGGGCCACTAGTACTTGATTCTGTAATGGGCGATCGCATTTTCCCCTCTGTACTGACTGGGAAGCCTGCATCAGCGATCGGTGAAATTGACCTCCCTCATACTTATACCTTTATTGATGACTTTGGCAAGGCATTAGTGGTGTTAGGGGAACAGGATAAAGCATTGGGTCAAATTTGGCACGTACCTAACGCTGAGACTATCACTACTCGACAATTTATCAACATAGCTTTTGAGGAAGCTGGACACCCACCAAAAATCAGTAAAATGGGTAAGTTCATGATGCGACTAGGCGGGATTTTTATTCCAGAAGCTCGTGAAACCGTCGAAATGATGTATGAGTTTGATGAGCCATTTGTTGTAAATCATGATAAATACGTTCAAGCATTTGGCAACCATGCTACCCCTTTACGTGAAGCTATCCGACACACCTTGACATGGTATAGCGAACATCTCAAAACCTTAAAAACGTAAAAGTTAAGGTTAGCTCTGTCAAGGTTAGACTATCTCATTCTTTTTCCCTTATGGCAATGTTTATGACCATAAGGGAAGGGAACTTTTGGTACGCTAGACCTAGAACCTGACCTAAAAATAATTTTTCTCTAGTTGCATAAACTTACAATATTTAACTGATTAATATTTAACAACAGAATAGCGGAACTAGATCAACTTTTTCGCTAAAAACTATCAATTTTTGCCCTATTTAAGGAGTAGATAAACTTGTGATTATTGTAATGAAACCCTTCACCCCATCTGCGGAAATAGAACAAGTAAATGAAGAAATTCGTCGCCATGAACTTACACCAGAAATCTGTGTAGGTCATCATAAAGTAGTAATCGGTTTGGTGGGAGATACCTCAGAACTTGATCCACGCCAGATTCAAAATTTGAACCCTTTTATAGAGCAAGTAATTAGGATTAAAAAGCCTTTCAAACGAGCTTCTTTAGAATTTCGTTACGGAGAACATAGTGAGGTTGTAGTACCAACACCTAATGGGCCTATAACTTTTGGGCAAAACCATCCTGTAGTTGTAGTTGCAGGCCCTTGCTCGGTAGAAAACGAAGAAATGATCGTCGAGACAGCCCAAGCGGTAAAAGAATGCGGTGTACAATTTTTACGTGGTGGAGCATATAAACCCCGTACATCACCTTATGCTTTCCAAGGTCACGGTGAGAGCGCTCTAGCTTTGTTAGCAAAAGCTAAAGAAGCTACAGGTTTAGGAATCATTACAGAAATCATGGACACAGATGACTTAGACAAGCTCATCGAAGTAGCAGATGTGTTGCAAATTGGGGCCCGCAATATGCAAAATTTTTCACTTCTCAAAAAACTAGGAGCTACCACTAAGCCAGTGCTACTGAAGCGGGGACTGTCAGCCACTATCGAAGATTGGTTGATGTCAGCAGAATATATTTTAGCCGGAGGTAATCCAAACGTTATACTATGTGAGCGAGGAATTCGCACCTTTGACCGACAGTTTACAAGAAACACGCTTGATATATCTGCAATTCCAGTTTTGCGAACCCTGACCCACTTACCTATCATGATTGATCCTAGTCATGCCACAGGTAAGTCCGAATTTGTGCCAACTATGACAATGGCATCAATAGCTGCTGGTGCAGATTCCTTGATGATTGAAGTTCACCCCAATCCAGCTAAAGCACTTTCAGATGGACCTCAATCACTGACATTGGAAGGATTTAAAGAATTAATGCACGAAATAACTGCCCTAAGTAAATTCTTTGGTCGTTCGTCTCACAACAATAGTACAAATCTAAAGCCAAAAGCTATCTCATTGGTGAGCTATTAAACATATTCATCTCCATCTAAAGTTAGTAGTGGTTTAGGACTTCCTTAAATCTTTAGCTGTCCTGTTGCTAATAAAAAAATTGAACTCTCAAGCCCTAGTAGAATAATCCTTAGTAGCTTTCATTGATGTCAACTTAGCAAAAAGAAAGCACTAGACATAAAGTTGGGGAGCAAAGATAGCAAGATAATGAGTTGTCAAAATGGCTACTTTCACACCAAAAAATAGGGAATTTAGACCGAAGAAAACAAATACAGGTGCCAGCTTCAGCAATAGAAAAAATAGAAGCAGAAATCTAAGTATTGCACTACTAATAGGTTGTTTGAAAAGTGTTTTGTTGTGCCTTTAGGCACTTTTAGATCCCCCCTTAAAAAAGGAGGAGCCGGAATCTAAATCTCCCTTAAAAAGGGAGATTTAGAGGGATATAAAACTTTATGTTCTTGCGGTGCAAAGGTTATAAAAAATCTGCATCACAATCTTGTCTTGAAGTTGGATTTTAGCCTTTGTTACCAAGTTCCACAAACATAGAGAATCAGGTTTAAAACTATTTCGCCTAGTCTTTCGGCAAGGCTTGCACGAACTTCTTCCTACGTTAAACTGCGTAATTTTTTATAATTACTAAAAGTTACCAAGAGCCAAAATTATTTGCACAATGACAGATGTAAACCAATGCTTTTCAAAATCATTCAAACCTATAAACCTAATTTTTTATTATTACAGCTTTAAAAACTATGTCTACTGTATCTAAGTTAACACAATTAAAAAAAGGTCTAGAAACAAGCGAAGTTCAGAAAGGGATGAAACTTATAGGATTACAGATTACAGAATTGGAACTAGATCAACTTGCATTTGGCAATACTATTTCGCTAGAAAACAGAAGATTAGGTGAAATCGGTTCAATATTTATACTAGCAGAAGCTCTTTCGGCAGTGAATTCAGTTCAAACAAATATTACTTTTCAAGACTTACCACAAACGCTTAAAGAGTTTTCTTGCTGTTACGGAGGAGTTACAATCTACTGTTGGAATTCTGACTTAATCGGAAAGTGTTGTCTGACCCTAACTTTGCTAGATGGCAAGCCGGCAATTAGAGTTTCATCTCAAAACTTATAGCTTACCATTTCGTAAGGATTCAGGTCTAAACATTTCTCTTATTAGGTGAAGGGGTTGGCAGCGTAGCTTGCCACTGTAGGTATTGCCTCCTCTCTCCACGCACCTATCCTATCAATTAACACTAGGATTTAGTGAACCGCAATCGCTCTATTAGCGGGCGGTTAATCCATCGCGCGGTGGTGGATTAGAAGCAAAGAGATGCACGTCCATGTCCAGCAGAGAATTAAAATTCTTGATCGCATAGTCGGGAAGCTTGGAACAGTAAAAGATTAAGGTATGGAGATGCGATTGGGGGAAAGTGCGATCGCGTTTAGAAAACAAGAGTTTCTCGTAATAATTTCAGTATTTTTACTGTATTACAAAAAACATTTTGAATTTTTCCTTGGAAAGCGTGTTTTTATTTTTTCACTAACTTCAGGTTATCAGGTGTCAAATCATTGTAGGCTGTGGATCGCAGGGTCAACAGTCTGCCAATGAAAATCAATCGGCACTTAGCGCCAAAGTTCTAACGCAGTCAGAGATACAGCTAATTTTCAGTCATGGCTTGGACAATAACTGCGATCGCAACGAGAACACCGCAGGCATCGCAGACTAACTATTTAGCATTGAGCCAAGATGGAGGTATTTCTTAATTGATAGTTATTCATAATAACTTCTGAGTAGTGCAACTATCAACGAGAGAATGTCGAATAAGCATTTGATATGTCTTATAACCTACAGAAAAAACGAAAACTTATCAAAGTTCTCAGGTTTTGATGTTAAGAAAAATACTTGACAAACATCTTCTAAAAACGATCCGATCTTTTTGTATTTGAAAGTCTCTTAAACAATCCTAGACGCTGTTTGATTAGCAAACCAATAAAAGTATAATTACCAAATAGATAACGCTTCCATAAGCGGGAGGGTTCAACTAGAAGCCGAAATAACCATTCAAAACCTGCTTTTTGCATCCAAACTGGTGCTCTTGTCACCATATTGCTAACCAACTCAAAGCTAACCCCAATACCTATAGAAATCGGCACACCTAAATACAAATAATTGGCAGCTATCCATTTTTCTTGTTTAGGTGCTCCCAAACCTACAAATAGAATATCGGGAGCCGCCTCTATAATTGTTGAGTTGATTGAATTTAATTCTGTTAGCTGAGACTCAAACCCGTAGGGAGGACAGTAAGTCCCAACAATCTGCAAACTTGGATGTCTAGCAACAAGAGTTTTTTTCGCTTTTTCGGCAGAACCAGGGCGACCTCCTAATAAAAATACCTTTAATCCTTTTTCAGAAGCAATGGCGCAGAGTTTCTCGAACAAATCTGTACCATTCACTCTACCGGAAAGGGGAATTTGTAAAAACTTAGCCGCCCACAGCAGTGACACCCCGTCTGGCACTACTAAAAAAGCCTTGCGATAAATCTCTTGAAAATCGACATCCTTCTGTAAGGTAACAATATGCATGGCATTAGGAGTAACGACATATTCTGGTTTCCTCTGGGAGAGCGCATGGTTAATGATTTGTTCCACAACTTCATCAAAACTATATTTGTCAATTTCGACTCCACAAATATTAATTCTCATTAATACCTAAAGTTAATTAAATTGTGATAATGAGTTATAGATATCGGCTAAACGAATGGAGCAATTTTTAATATCTAAAGGTTCGACATTTTTCCTAGCATTACTGCCCAAATAAAGTCGTAAATTCTCATTTTCAATCAACAATTCCATCGCTGAGGATAACTGTTTGATGTTTCCTGGGGTAACTAGCAGACCATTTTGATTTGAAATCACTAGTTCAGAAATCCCTCCAACAGGGGTTGCAATCACGGGTAAACTCCAACCCATAGCTTCTAAAATCGCCAGAGGCAGACCCTCGTTGTAAGAAGGCAAAATAAACACATCTGCTTGTGACAAAACTTCATCCCGTTTTTCGGAATTAATCCAACCCAGAAAAGTTACCTGGTCTGAAAGGTTGAGACTAGCAGCCAACTGCTGCGCTTTTTCAATTTCACCATCTCCTGCCAGAATTAGCTGAGTATATTTTTTTTGATGATTTGGCAGGTTAGCAAATGCCTTAATTAAATCAAATGTCCCCTTGCGTTGACCAACTCGCCCACAACAGACCAAACTTATTTGAGTCCGATTTTTTCGTTCAGGAACCTCTGTAGGTAATTCGCATGGATTAGGCAAGACAATAACTTGCTTGGGATTTAAACCTAGATTTAACACATAGTAATCTTGCCAACTTTCTGAAAGAACAACAAACCCTTGGCAGTGCTGAAATACTTTACTTAAAACTTTCTGTACTATTTGAGGAAGTTTAGCGTAAGTTAGATGAAATTCGGCACCATGAGTGTGCATCAAGACGGGCTTATCAAAGAGAAAGGCAATAACACAGCAAATCGCTTTTCGGAAAATGCTACCACCATCGGAAATCTGAATGTGTACTATATCTATTTCTTGACTTGATAATTTCCATAAAAATGTAGCTAGAGCTTTGGCGAAAACAATTACTCTGTAGGTAATTGAGCCTTCATCATGGGTGCTTATATGTTGTATTTTGAACTGAGGAAGATTATGCTTAATTATCAGTTTTTCAACCGTTGCTATTCCTCCATTTTGTTCTAAACTAGGCCCTAGCATTAGTACCTGTAGTTGCTTCATGGGCGTTAACCTCTACGTTCTTTTTAAAGAATAATTAAAGTCTCAAACTAACGCCCTGGTTTGTGGGTTTAGTATAGTAGGGAGTAAGCCTATTTTTTAAACTCAAGTTTTAAGATAAGATATCATATTGACAGAGATATTACAAAGCTGTGACAAAAATCTGAACTATGCATATTCTAAAAGGTCTAAGTTTGTGAGGATAAATCATCCTCCTTAGGGCATAACTCCTAAATATTTCCGTTTCGATTTCCCTGCGATATTAACGTTGATAAAACATCCTGTTTTTGTATATTTAAGGTCTGACAAAAAGAAGGAGACTCCTGGAGCTAAACCTGAATCTCGTAATTGGAGCCAAATTTCGGCTTAGATTTCTATAAATGCATCCTTTTTTATACGTATAAAATTACGTGTAAAAAAGTTTAAATGAAACTGATTGGGTAAATCTAGTCAGCATGTTATGAGGGGCAAAATAAACTGAAAGTGTTGCTGTATATGATTTTAAGTTATCAGTGTCTCTTGAATTGTCTAGACATAGTTCGCGCTCATCTGCCCCAAGTTACCACAACGGGAAAACAAAAGGATAAGGTTTTGAGCCATATCCTTTCATATTACAAACTCAGATTTTGTACTACTTGCCCCTCAT
The DNA here is from genome assembly GCF_043099725.1 of Nostoc sp. C110. GTDB lineage: Bacteria > Cyanobacteriota > Cyanobacteriia > Cyanobacteriales > Nostocaceae > Nostoc > Nostoc muscorum_A. The sequence continues at coordinate 6,865,206 of NZ_CP171148.1, forward strand.
GACACGCTTGCTAGATTTACCCCATCTAAGTACTGTTTGTAATACTCAAGCTTCATAATATTTAGATATTTAATCACATTTCGCCTCGCGTGATGTCGGTTAATGTGGGTTCTCCGACAAAGCTAAAGGAAGAACAGCAACACAAATGAACAACTTATTTATCAATGGCTATAAGTGCCATAACTTTACTTTCATATATATTCAATTCTGTATCAACCGAAGTTAAAAAAGTTAGCTTAACTTCTTTAACTTCGGCAGATGCTCCACAATGACCACTGCCCATTGCTCACAAAGCCAGTTGTCAAGGTGATTTTAGAAGGTGCTTGAAAGAAAAATTCCTTAATGCCACGCTGCTTCTCAGGGAATTGGTTTTAGCTAAATTAATGTAGGAAGTGAGAAATGAGCGATCGCACTTTTCGGCAACACAACGCAGGTACGTCAAATTTTACAAATCCATCGCTTGTCTCATCAACTATTCCCACATTGGCAAATGCGACACGCGGTTTTGGTTTACCAACAAATAATACTCCACTCGAAACAGTCACTGAGGTAACGGGCGACCTTCAAGAAGCCCAGTCTGCTGATGAGCAATCATTAGAACCAGAATCTATCAAAGAAAAGCCTCTTGTTCACGACATTAGTCGCATCTCTTTGCGTCGTCCACAGCCGCAACTTACAGTTAGCCAGCCAGGAGACCAGTATGAGCAGGAAGCCGACTCGGTTGCTAACAAAATCATCTGGATGACTAAGCCTGAGCCAAAGATAAATTTGGGTGAGATGGGTTCACAAGATATCATGCAACGAAAATGTGCAGCTTGTGAGCAACAAGAGGAAGTACAAACTAAGCTATCACTACAACGGGCGACTGATGGCAGCGTCCAGAGTGAGAATAACATTGAGAGTCAGTTAAATAGTAGTAAGGGTGGGGGAAGCCCGTTATCTGCCGAAGTGCAAGAGTTTATGGAACCACGCTTTGGTAGTAACTTTAACAATGTGCGAGTACATACTGACTCTAATGCTATGCAGATGAGTCAGTCGTTGGGAGCGCAGGCATTTACTCATGGTAGTGATGTTTACTTTGGTGCAGGGAAATCACCTGGTAATAACGAGTTGACAGCCCATGAATTAACCCGTGTAGTACAGCAAACAGGCAAGGTGCAAAAACAAAGCGATACATCCACAGCACCAGTCCCTCTTGACCAGGCATCTAATGGTATGCCGCCCAAAACTGGTACAACCAAAATTGACCACAAGAATACTACAATTACCGCTTCTGGGAAAAACATCACCGAAGCAATTACAAACTTAACATCACAAGGAAAGGGCGAAGCAGGCAGTGTTACTTGTGCCCCAGAGAAAACTGTCAAAACTTACCAAGCTGACGATCGCTCTGCTGAAATTATCTATGAAGCAGACGTTTTAGTTACAGAAACTAAGGCAATGCCCGTCTGGACTGAACTTGACAAACAATGCGAACCCGTAAAAACAGAATGGGCAAGGTTTTATAGCGCTCTGGATCAGCACGAAAATGGGCACATTAGTATTGACGAGAAGGCTTTTAAAGATTTACACAAAAAGCTGCTTGGCAAAACAACCTCAGCAGCTGACACAATTTTTAACGATACTTATACTAAAGCTAATACTGATAACAATACCTACGACACGACAACTAAGCACGGGCTGACTCAAGGTACAGGAGTAACTCCGGTACAATGCGGCACAGAAAAAGTTTCTCAAAATGGAGATGAATCAAATGCACAGATAGAAGTTTAAACTAAACAGTAGAGCTGATTAGCTTACAACAGGATCTAATCTGACTATAGGATTTAAATCCTCAGTCCTAACGTAATGATTTGATGAGCTTATAAAAAAGATGTTTAACAACAGTAATAACTCCCAAGCTAGTATTCTCTACAGACATGGCGACGTTTTAATTAGACATATTACTAGCTTACCTGTCGGCGCTCAGAAGCGTGTAGGTGCTACTCTCGCTCATGGTGAAATTACAGGACACAGCCATCGCATTCAACAATCTGATGCTGTTCAGTTGTGGGTACATGGTAGTGACCTTTTTCTAGAGGTTAAAGAACCAAGTGCCACTTTAGTTCATGAAGAACATCGGGCCATTGAATTACCACAAGGGCTTTACCGCGTTTGGAGACAACGCGAATATCGCCCTGATGCCTATGTGGAGGTAGTAGACTAATGCTCAAGATCATGTCTAATGGACGTGTGCCAAATAAACCAATTAAGCAGCGCCCAAACCAAAGCCACGAGCCTGTATCGGCTGAATATGCTCGAAAACTCATCCTTGAGCATCGCGCCTGGGATGGGATGCGCGTTTTAGGCCATCTGGATTTAAGGGGTGCGTTGGATCTTTACAATCTACCTGAAAATCTCACCTGTGAAAGTCTTGATATCAGCGACTGTGTAAACCTCACAACCCTTCCCACAGGACTCCACGTTACTTATTGGATCGAGTTAGCCGGAAGTGGGATTACTAGTGTATCTGCGGGACATGGTTTTGTCTGGCGCTGGCGAGGCGTGGAAGTGACAGATAAAATTGCCTTTGAATCCCAGTCTTTAACGGGGCAAGATATCCTCAATATAGAGAACGTTGAGTTGCGCCGCGTGCTGATTGAGCGTCTGGGATACGAGACATTTTTGCAGCAAGTGGGAGGATTGATCCGCGATCGTGATGCTGGGGGAGAACGTCAACTAGTCTACATCCCTTTTGAGGATGACGAGCCGCTTATGGTATTGAAAGTCACCTGTCCATCCACAGGACATATTCATATCTTGCGGGTTCCCCCTTATATGCGGAGTTGCCATCAAGCAGCCGCTTGGATTGCGGGCTTTAATAACCCAGATGATTATCACCCTGCGATCGAGGCATAGTTAGCTTTAATTCCTCTTTTCTCTGTGTACTCTGCGCCTCTGCGGTTTAAAAGCAATTTATTGAACCGCAGAGGCACAGAGATCGCAGAGATTTTATGAATTAATTGGTAGTGGTGGGTTGGACAAATCGCTTAATTTCACCACACGCAATATAAGACTTTCCATCAGGTGCTGTTTTGACTTCATCAACAACATAAAGCATCCCTTCCTCACGAACCGATCGCGGAAAACGCATATTCCAATCTGGTTCATAGCCGTCAGAAACCACTCTAGCGCGTAGCTTGCTGCCATCTTTGACACACTGAACAAGAATGCCATCTTTGACAACATCAGTTGTGGGAAGATCGGCAGCACTAGCAGGCCCTTTAGAGGCTTTGCCTGTATAAGCTATATTCGATTGTCTAGGGGCAACGAAGATATCTGCTTCACCGGGTTGAGCAAAACGAGTGATATTGCCACGTACACGATAGAAAGTGCGATCGCTTGAAAGTTCCAGCCCTTCAACAACGTATCTTGCTCCTTCTGCCCGAATACTCCGGGGAAACTGGACATTTTTGGCTGAATCGTAGCCTTCAGATATGACTTTGACCCGTAGTTTACCCCCTTCACGAACGCAATAAAGTTCAACACCTAAGCCAACTTCATTGACAACCGGCATTGCGTACACTTCATCACCAGCAGTAACACCGCGCCCCACCAGATCATTGCGATTACGGTTCATTGTCTGGTAAGACTGATCTCGCAATTCTTTACGTCCAGCATTACCTAGAGCTTTTTGGGCGATTCGACTTGCGAAATACTCAAGCTGATCGATCTCTTCAGCAATTTCAAAATTCTCGTTTAACCCTTTATCCCGCAAATCTTTCACCAGGGTACGCAGGGTTTCTTCCGCTTCCTGGTGTCTGCCATGTTCAGCTAAATCAAGTGCAGTCTCTTTAGCCTTAGCGATGGTGAGGCGGCTCAGTTCAAGAGTGATATGGCTTGTAGAGGCAAAAGCGGCTTCCTCAACAGTGCCAACTTTGGCGATAATATCTGCTGTGCCTGAAACGTTTTGAATGAGGTCATTTTGGATAACGTCAGCGCTGTAATGCAGTTTCATCACAGGTAACTCACCAATTTGAGCGCTTGATATCACCAAACTTAAACCGAGAAGTTTGTCTTCACCCTCGTAAAGCTCTCCCAAGCTGATAACAGCCTGACCAGCATCATTCTGGCTAACTTTTGCAAGACTTAAAGTATCAACAAGACTGACACCTTCAGCCAACTCAAGTTTCACTGTGAGGTTTTGTCCTACTACTGCTCTAAGACTGTCTAGCTCAATACTAAACACTTCACTTGCTTCATCAATGCTTTGAATGAAATAGAAGTTTCCCCTGGCAGCCCTTGCCATACCAATCAGCAGGTCTTCATTAAAACCCTGAGCAAAACCTAATGTAGTTGTGGTGATACCTTCCTCAGCTTTTTGCCCTGATGTTGCCGTTAGTACCTTGGGGTCTTGAATGCCCATATTGGCGTGACCATCGGTAAGTAAGAGAACACGGTTGATTTTTTGCGGATCGAGTCGCGTTTTGACGTGTTCACAGCCTTTGAGCCATCCCCCCGATAAGTTGGTAATACCGCCTGCTCTCACTTTGCGGATAGAATCTTTCAGTGTGGCTTTGTTAGTTACAGCTTGGGGTGGCACAACGCTGTCTACTTCATCGTCGTAAACAACTACTGAGAGAATGTCATCTGGCTCAAGTTGATCAACCACAGACTCAGCAGCTTTGAGTGCATGATGTAAGGCAGCACCTGCCATAGAGCCGGAACGGTCAATTACAAGAGAAAGGTTAAGGTTCCGTCGGGGAGATTCAGCTATGTCAGGACGAAAACGTAGCAGAATATTAGTCTTTAATGAAGATCCGGCGGGAAGAATAGACTGGTCAAATTCGTAACTTGTCTTAATCATTTTTTATATCCCTCAATATTGTCTGTGATCAGCTACAAGCTTGATGATGCAAGGATAGAAAGTGCTTTTTTTAGTTTACCCAGAAACCAGTTTATTCAGTGTGTAAATGAAGTTTACTGTAAGATTTTATAGCGGTTCTATGTCGCCAAGGTGAGCAAAGCTCATCGTAGATATCGCTTTTTCGGGAGAAGTTTGCAATCTACTGACTTTTCCTTAGTACTGAAAGGCGATCGCACTGGTCACAATTGCGAGAAACTGAAAGCAGATATATTAGGAGAGGAGAACCTAATGAGCTGGACTAAAGTTCTTGCAGTCGAAGCACTTTCCCCAGGTACGCGAGAAGTGGTGAAAGTTGGCAACCGTAAAATTCTGCTTTTGAATCACGAAAATCAGCTTTATGCTGTAGATAACACCTGCCCTCACTTAAAATTACCTCTGAAAAGTGGCAAAATAAAAGATGGAGCAATTGTTTGTTCTTTCCATCACAGTGCTTTTGACCTGCGGACTGGTGAAGTACAAGACTGGTGTTCTTGGCCACCTGCTGTAGGCAAGGTACTCTCGTTGGTTTCACAACCAAAGGCGTTGCCGGTGTTTCCTCTTCGTGTGGAAGAAGGTAGTATCTGGGTTGATGTACAAGAGGAATAGCACCCTCTCTCGATTTAATACCATTGGACAAACATCAGAAGTTGCCAGTAGGCTACAAAATGTTACCTAAACTTTTTGCAGCACTTTGCCTATTCATTTTTGAGTGACAATAGAAATATCAGAAACGGAGGATTGGCAAAAAACAACCTCCGTTTCTATGACCTTCTCAATGCCTCAATTAAATCTCAAGAATTCTATTGATCGCTACACTTCATCAAATAGTTGTATCTTGTCATTGATCAGAAATACCCTTAGACAAATTTCCATTTATCACTTACATACGCGAACACAATTTACGTATTTACACTGATGTTAGTCACGTTATAGACTTGTGCCAATTGGGAACTATATGATCGGAGATCAATTCAAGTATTTGAATTATTTTTGTTTGCAATACGCATAAAAGACCCTTGCTAATGATTAGTATAATTACACCAGTTTATAACGGTGAGAAATTTATAGAATCTTGCCTTCAAGTTGTCATTGACCAAAATTGTTTAGAAGTAGAGCATATCATTGTTGATGGAGGTTCAGGTGACAAGACAGTAGACATTATTAAAGATAAAGCCAATCAATATCCCCACATACGTTGGATTAGTGAAAAGGACAAAGGACAATCTGACGCTATGAACAAAGGAATTGCTATGGCACGAGGAGAGATTATTGGTGTTTTAAATGTTGATGATTTTTATGAGATAAATCTTCTTAACCGCATCTGTGAGATTTTCCAAACTTTACCAGAACATAGCTTGATTGTTGGTAACTGTAATATCATTAATCAGAAAGAGCAGCTAATGTTTATTAATAAACCTAGCCAATTACGAACAATAGATTTACTATTAGGAAGACGACTTAATGATGATGGAATTATCGATGCTTCTTTTCCAGTAAATCCATCTGCTTACTTCTATCATAAATCATTACATCAAAAAATTGGACTCTATAAAGTAGAAGATCATTATTCAATGGATATAGATTTCCTTTTGAAAGCTGTTTGTTCATCTAAGGTTAAATATTTCAATGAAGCTTGGGGTAACTTTAGATATTATCCAGGAACTAAAACATTTGATGATTCTGCAACAGGAAGCAGTTTAGCGCGAATTGAAAAATTATTTAATGATTATATTAAAACACTATCTTTGATAGAACAATGGCAGATTTTGTTAGCTAGGAATATAAATTTTACCTTCTTAAAAATCTTTTATTTTTCCAAGCATCCAGAACGATTGCTTGAATCTATTAAGCAGCGATTAGCTCAACAGGACTTACCCTGGATTTCTCACAAGTGAGAAATCCAGGAGTGTGGGAAGTGTGGGAAGTGTGGGAAGTGTGGGAAGTGTGGGAAGTGTGGGAGGTGTGGGAGGTGTGGGAGGTGTGGGAGGTGTGGGAGGATGGGGAAGAAATCTGACCCCGCACACTCCCCACACTCCCCTGCCTACAGTATCGTGAGAAATCCGGATTACGCAAAAAATAGCCCAAAGCTTGATTTTCTTCTTAGAGGTTGTTTGAACACTGTTTTGCTGTGACTTTAGGCATTTTGAGATCCCCCTTAAGCTCGACTTTATCCAAAATTAAAAACTTGGCTTTCTTTATTCGGCAAAAACCCTGGCTTTTTGGCAAATACTTTTTCCACGTCACAGATTATGGATGAAGTTAAAAAAGTAAAACTACGATTCCACAAAGGTTTCAGCTATAGCGTTCACGTTGCAAAAAAAATGGATAAAGTCGAGTTAAGAGGATGTTTGAAAAGTTTCAAGTTGAGTAAAAAAGCTCTCAGGGCATACATAAGCTGTAAATACGTATAGACAGCACCATTGAGAACGATGAGTAAAGCATACTCCAGTAACCTGACCGAGACCAATGGGAATTGCTAGCAAAAAATTGTAGGTTTGGTGGAGGCTTTGTGTAACCCAACATTCTGATATATGTTGGGTTGCGCTCCGCTTCACCCAACCTTGTATCTTAGAAATAGTAGTAGACCGTCCCAACCTTGGTCATAATAGATAGGTTCAAGCATCACCCATAGGGTATTTGTCCCTATCGTATGTATTTTTACGTAAGCCTTGCAAGCATAGTAGAACCTGATAAAATTACTTTTTACTTACAGCAGATTTCCAGTTGGTGAGTAAAAAAATACTCTAGCCACGTTGTAGCGTACCCTCGCCTTAAAAAGAGGAGAGTTGAGTCGTGCAGTTTTGCTGGCTATCACCTACAATGCGCTCATTCATGTATTTTAGAATCCTGATGCAGAATTGAGGTTAAGCCATAGTATAATCACTTCCAAATAGTTTTTGTATAAAAGTTACTTTCTGTATTACAGTGTAATTGTTGTTCTTACAGAGTTTGATCCACAGTTACAGAGAGTGTTGCCTTAACTTGACACACCTAGATTCTAAGGTGAAGTATGGTGGTAAGCAAAGATCATTATATTTACAATCTTTTAATAAGGTTTTGCTTTCTGATTTCATGTTCAGTTTGATTCAACAATTTATTCCTGATTGAAAATTAGCTTAGTGACTGATATGGATGCTCAAAAAATCAGAATTTTATTAGTTGATGATAAGCTAGAAAATTTGCATTTTTTATCAGACATCCTTCACAATCAAACTTATCAGGTACAAAGTGCCCTTTCTGGAGAATTGGCAATCAATAGGGCGCTGGCTTTTCCTCCTGATTTGATTTTACTAAACTTTCTCATTTCCAAAATGAATGGTTATGAGGTTTATCAAAATTTAAAATCTCATCAGAAAACTCAAGAGATTCCGATAATTTTTTTTGGTGTTTTAGATGAATTATCGGAAGAAGTAAATATTTGTGATTTAGGGGATGTTGACTATATTACTCAACCATTCCAAGCTAAAGAAGTTTTATTACGCATACAAAATCAACTAACTCTCCAAAGGCTGAAAAAACAGTTAAAAGAACAAAATGCCCAACTGCAAGAGGAGATTAAAGAACGTCAACGGGTTGCTGTTGAGTTAAATCTTCGGAACCAACAGATAGAAGAAATTTTCACAGAAATTCCTGTTAGCCTTAGCAAAGCCTTTTGTAGAGAAGTTTACCAAAACGAACGCCTTTTAGTCGAAGCTGCTCTCAAGAAAAGTGAAAGTCAATATCGCCACCTGGTGGAGACATCCCAGGATATGATCTGGTCGGTAGATATTGATGGACTAATTACTTTTGTTAATCCGGCAGTCAAGCAGATTTATGGCTATGAACCCCAGGAGATGATCGGGCGTACCTTGACTGATTTTATCTCACCTCAGCAAGTTGCTAAAGATAAAGTAGCCTTTGAGCGTGTTTTCCGGGGAAAGCCGATATTTCAACATGAAACTACCTGTGTAGCTAAAGATGGTACTTTACTTTATTTAATGTTTAATGCGATCGCATTACGCAACGAAGAGGGTTTAGTCATAGGTATGACAGGCACTGCTAGTAATATTACACAGCGCCGAGGTATAGAAAAATTACTCCAAGAAAGCGCGATTAAGCTCCGCAATCATAACCTAGTACTAACCCAACTGGCACAAAATCAAATCCTTTATCAGGGTGACTTGAAAGCAGCTTTGGGCAAAATTACAGAAACAGCTGTCAAAAATATGGGAATGGAACGAGCCAGTGTTTGGTTGTATGACGAAACAGGCTTGAAAATCGAGTGTTTTGACTTGTTTGAGGGCAGTCGCAATCAACATAGCGAAGGATTTGTTTTATCAGAGGCAGACTATCCAGCTTATTTTGCAGCTTTGCAACAAGATCAACCAATCGCCGCAGATGATGCCCATACCGATCCCAGAATTAGAGAATTTTCTCCATCTTACTCAAGATTAAATATTACCTCTATACTCGATACACCCATTAGACAGGAGGGAAAAACCGTAGGGGTTTTATGTTTGGAGGCTGTGGGAGTTGCTCATCATTGGACGCTAGAAGATCAAAATTTCGCTCGCTCTCTGGGCAATTTAGTATCCTTAGTACTGGAAGCAAAAGAACGTCAACGCGCTGAAGCCGCGCGGAGAGCTTCTGAAGAAAAGTTAGCATCAGCTTTTCGGTCATCTCCCGATCCCATTGCCTTAATTACTGTTCCTAACAAACGCTTCGTCGAAGTTAACGACAGTTTTTGTCGGTTTTTTGGTTATTCTCGTTCTCAAGTTATCGATCGCACCGATCAAGAATTGAATATTTGGGCGAATCCAGAAGAATATAGTTTTCTCACCCGGATGCTGCAAAAAACGAAAGCTATCCGTAATTATGAGGTTGATGTCTGCACGTCCACAGGGGAAATCAGGACAACCTTGTTGAGTGCGGAAATGATCGAGATTGATGGGAAATGGTACGTACTGGGCACAGCGAAAGATATTACTGAACGCAAGCAGGCAGAAAATGAAAGCCGTTTGTTACTGTTGACAACCCAAGCCATCACTCGCGCCAATGATGTCAATAGCTCTTTAGCACTGGTCTTGCGCTTAATTTGTCATACTATTGGCTGGGATTTTGGTGAAGCATGGATACCTAATGAAGATAGTGCTGCTTTAGAACACAGCCTGGGCTGGTATGGTGAACAAAGCAATTTAGAAGAATTTTGCCGCCACAGTCAAATTGTGAAATTTCCTATGGGAGTGGGACTACCAGGAAGAGTTTGGCAGAATCAGGAACCAGAATGGATAGAAGATGTTTCAGAAGTTACAGAGCCGATTTTTTTGCGATCGCAACAAGCAGCAAAGGTAGGATTAAAAGCTGGTTTTGGTGTTCCTATACTGGCTGGAAACGAAGTATTAGCTGTTTTAGTGTTTTTTAAACGTAGTTCAGTATTGGTAGATAAACGTTTGCTTTTGCTAGTAAATGCTGTTGCTGCTCAGTTAGGTGGGTTGATTGAGCGCAAAACCCTAGAACAAGAATTAGCACTCAGAGAAGCTCGCCTCAATGCCTTTTTTACAGGGGCTCCCGTCGGTATGAATATTGTAGATAACCAACTGCGGTTTGTGCAAATCAACCAAGTACTAGCGGAAATTAATGGAATATCCCAGGAAGCTCATATTGGTAAGACCATCCATGAAGCCTTACCCAAAATGGCCAGTGTCGTAGAACCATTTTATCAACAGGTTCTGTTGACAGGTGAACCCATCCTCAATCAAGAATTAAGCGCCGCATCAATTAAACAACCAGATATTATCCGCCACTTCTTAGTTTCTTATTTTCCGATTCCTGGTGAGGACGATCGCCTCTCTGGTGTGGGTGCAGTTTTAGTAGAAATTAGCGAACTGCAAGCAGCACTACGCGAACGGCAAGCCGCGCTACGCGAACGCAAATATGTCGAACAAGAACTACGTTTAGCTAACGAGCGCCTTCAATATCTGCTTACTTCTAGCCCTGTGGTGATTTATAGCAGCAAAAAAACATTAGGCAATTTTAGCACTACCTTTATTAGTAAGAACGTTAAGGCAATGGTTGGTTACGAAGCGCAGGAATTTGTCGAAAATCCTAATTTCTGGCTGCATCATGTCCACCCAGAAGATATTGAACTGATTTCAGAAAAATTTTCCCAGTTGGTTGAGCAAGAATACACTTCCTATCAATATCGGTGGTTACACGCTGACGGAACTTATCACTGGTTTTACGAAAAGATGAGGTTAATTCGTGACGAAGCTGGAAACTCTATAGAATGTGTCGGTTATTGGGCAGATATCAACGATGCGAAACTGGCAGAATTAGCTTTACAAGCAGGTCGGCAACGATATCAACTGCTAGCAGAAACCTCACCAGCTTGTATATTCCACACTGATGTGGATGGTAATGTCTTATATTTTAATCAACGTTGGAGTGAGATTAGTGGATGCAGTTTAGAAGAATCTCTGGGAACAGGTTGGACAAAAGCCGTACATCCAGACGATCGCGAGCAGTTATTGTTGACATGGAATCAAGCAAGAGTTGCTAAAACCATGTATAAGTACGAACATCGCTTTTTACGCGATGATAGTACAATTGTCTGGGTAATTTGTCAGGCTTTGCCAGAATTTCGAGATGATGGGGAAATAAAAGGTTATATCGGTACGATTACAGATATTACCGAGAGAAAATTGGCAGAAGAAGCCCTGCGTGAGAGTGCAGAACGAGAAAGAGCGATCGCTCAAGTGATTCAAAGGATGCGCCAAACATTGGATTTAGAGACTATATTTGCGGCTACAACCCAAGAATTACGGCAAGTACTCAATTGCGATCGGGTTGTTGTCTATCGTTTCAATCCCCAATGGAGTGGCGAATTTGTCTCTGAGTCTGTAGGTAATGGTTGGATTTCTCTGATAGAAGAACATAACAACGATCCTAATCTTACAGAAGGTGTCTTACAAGAGGGACGTTGCCTAACAAAAATTTTGGATAGCGAGGAGAATCAAGCCGAAGATGCTGATATGCAAGCAATTCAAGATGGCATTTACACACAAGGCGCAACTTTTCGCTGCGTCCCAGACATTTACAATGCTGAGTTTCATCCCTCTTACATCAGCCTTTTAGAACGCTTTCAGGCAAAAGCTTACATCATTGTCCCCATTTTATATGGTAGCCAGATTTGGGGACTACTAGCGAGTTATCAAAATTCTGATTCCCGCCAATGGAAACCAGGAGAAATCAACATCGTAGTTCAAATTGGCAATCAGTTGGGTGTGGCTTTACAGCAGGCACAATTACTGGCGCAGACTCAAAGGCAGTCACAAGCATTGCAAGAAGCGGTGATCACCGCTGATGCTGCCAACCGCGCCAAAAGCGAATTCCTCGCCAACATGAGCCACGAACTGCGTACCCCACTCAACGCCATCCTCGGTTTTACCCAAATCATGAGCCACGATCATGCTTTATCTACTGAACATCAGCAAAATCTAGCAATCATCAATCGTGCTGGCGAACATCTTCTCAACTTAATCAACGACATTCTGGAAATGTCTAAAATTGAAGCCGGTAGAATAACATTAAATCTCAACAGTTTTGACTTAATTCGCCTCTTAGAAAACCTTGAAGAGATGTTGCGTTTCCGCGCCACTTCCAAAGGCTTAGAATTAAGTTTTGAATATACATCTTACCTTCCGCAGTATATCCAAGCTGATGAAAGTAAACTGCGTCAAGTATTGCTTAACCTCTTGGGAAATGCAATCAAATTTACCGATACTGGAAGAGTAATGTTACGCGTGGCGATGGAGGATATGGGGGAGAAAATTTTACCTCATCCTCCTCATCTATTCTTCGAGGTTACAGATACTGGTCGCGGTATTGCGCCACAGGAAATTAACTTGCTGTTTGAAGCTTTTGGGCAAACTGAAACCGGTAGAAAATCGCAACAGGGAACTGGACTAGGTTTAGCAATTAGCCGCAAATATGTAGAACTAATGGGAGGAAACATTAGCGTCACCAGCATTATTGGTGAGGGAAGTACATTTGCCTTTGATATTCAAATTGATCTAGCCGCAGCCAGCGAAATCCAGATCCAACAAATTAGACGACAAGTTCTGAGTTTAGCGCCTGCTCAAAATGAATACCGCATCTTGGTGGTTGATGACTCCACAGACAGCCGTTTAGTACTAGTAAAAATTCTGACATCTATCGGTTTTGCAGTCCAAGAAGCGGCAAATGGCACGGAAGCGATCGCACTTTGGCAACAATGGCAACCACACCTAATTTTTATGGATATGCGGATGCCAATTATGGACGGCTACGAAGCCACCAAAATTATTAAAGCTAGAGAAGAAACTTCAGTCCCAAATCGCAAGACGATTATTATTGCCTTAACCGCTAACGCCTTTGAAGAACAACGAGAGGCAACAATCAAAGCTGGTTGTGATGATTATATTAACAAGCCTTTCCGTGAGGAAGAATTATTAGAAAAATTGAGCGAATATCTAGAAGTTCAATATATTTATCAAGAAGATAACTATCAGATAAAGAATGCAAAACAACAAATAACAGAATCAATCTTGAAGCTTACAGATTTAGTTCCTCTATTGTCTGAAATGTCGCCTGAATGGGTGAAACAGGTGTATACTGCCGCAGCCCAATGTAGTGATGACTTAATTTTAGAATTGATTGAACAAATTCCTTCAGAAAATGCTATGTTGAGCAATTTTATTCAGAATTTAGCTCATAATTTCCAGTTTGAGAAAATTATGGAATTGACAAGTATTGCAGGAGTATTATCTGGTTAATAACAATTATTAACTGAGTAGTAATAAGATACCCTTTAAAAAGCTAAGGTTACACACATCTCTCTACAAAACCAAAATGTTGTAGATCCTCCTAAATCCTCCTTAAAAAGGAGGACTTTGAGGGTTTTTGTACCCAAATATATCGAGGGGTTGGCAAGCTCTTTCTTCCGGGGCAAAATATCACTGATATTAGTCCACAGTGTTGTAACCTGAAACAGTAAATACACTAATAGCAAAAAAATGATAAAAAAAGCCCCCCTTAAAAAGGGGGGTTGGGGGGATCTCTTATCTATAATCTTGCTTTTGAATACTCCCTAAACGAGCAGCATCACGAATATTATAGTCGGATCGAGTAAAGCGATTTAGCTGCATTTCAAAAAAATCTCGATTGGCTTGTAAATGTTTGGGATTTTGGTCATCTAAAGGATATAAAAGTGCAGTTCTCAAAGCTTGAATTACCGCAGAAGTAACACAGTACATTGAGCGTTGAAAACTAACTCCCAACTGAATCAACATATCTTCTTCACCCCGGCAATGTTGGCTGTAATAATCAACAAGATATGGTGGCAAAAAATGCAACATATCTTGCATTAATAATGTCGGGGGAATGCCAGCAGTACCCACTGGAAATACATCAGCGTAAAGAATACCATAGTGAAAGTCTTTCTGGTCTTCTGGTACTTGACGCGCTTGAGCATTATAAGATTTTGTCCCTCGGAAGGGTGCGGTGCGGTAGAAAACTGCTTCTACGTAAGGTAATGCGGCTTCATATAGCCACATGAAACCCTTGGATTTGGGGATAATTTCGTAGCATTCACCACGAATATAAACGTGATGGTAAATGGGACGACCTGCGATCGCAAATATACCATTAACTAAGAAGCTCATTGCCTCTGGGACGGTGCTAATCGTACCTTCATCATAGCGATCGGACATTTCAAAGAATACCGGGGCCATGACTTCCCAGAATAAGCCCAGATTAGCGTAGTATGACATCTGGCGGCACTGTTCCAAAAACATATCGGGGAACAGCTTGTAAAGCCCCAGCATTACTGGGTTTCCTTGGAAATAAGCTTTTATTGCTCGGTCAGCGTTAGCTTTGTATTCGTCTGAATCTA